>JAFDDA010000245.1 GCA_019311105.1 Deltaproteobacteria bacterium | reverse complement strand
GTTCGGGTGGCGTTTTCCGTGGAAGAGGATGAAGCGTCGAACCCAGCCGACGTAGGCCTCTTCGGTGCGGAGGCTGAGCCGCCTGCGCCGTGCTTCGAGTCGGACCCGCTCCAGAAAACGCGGCGGTCGGATGCCGGCCATGATCGGAGGCTCCCGGGACCGGGGCGAGATTGAAGGTAGTGGAGCAGGCTCGAAACGCCGGTCGAAAGAGCCTGGTTGTGTGGACCCGCGTTCTCGGGCGGCGGCTTCTGCTCCAGCGGATACCATGGAAGCCGTGTCAGGGAGCCTTCGCGCGCAATCTCGAAATCCCCGGTTCGGGCCGGCTGTACGATTTGGCGCTGCGCTGCTCATCGGTTCCTTCGTCGGTCAGGCCGCCCCCGCTCGAGCCGAACCCCCGAGCGTGCTCGAGCGGATCGTCAGCGTGAAGCGGGGGCCCGAGGGGACGAGCGCGCGGTTGATCGATACGCCGATCCTCCAGGTGCTGCGGATCGAGGGCGAGCGCGTCCCGGGCGGGCACCGCGAGCAGATGCGGGTCGCTTCGTCGCCGCTCTTTGCGGTCTTCGAGCGCGACACGTCGACCACCGCGGCCGGCGCCATGGGCCGCACCGAAGCGGAGGGGCGTTTTGCGTCGCTTCTCGGTGTCAGCCTGTTCGAGTGGAGCTCCCAGAAGGAGCACCCGATCGCCGGCGCGCAGCGGGTCTCCGAGAGCGAGTGGCGCCTGCTGAGCCTGCCGAAGCTCGGCTCGCTCTTCGCCCGCAAGAAGACGGCGGCGGGTGCGGCCTATGAGGTGCTCTACTTCCTGCACTTCGGTGCTCGCGACGCACCGGCCGCGAGCTCGGGCAGCGAAAGCCCGGACGGGGGCACGCCGGTGGTAGAGTAGGCGCCCATGCGACGCCTACTCCTCACACTCGTTCTCGTCCTCGCCGCCGTGGGGTTCTTCCTGTGGCGCTCCATGATGCCGCCCTCCCCGCTCGCGGTCCCGCCCCAAGGCGCGACGTTCGAGAGCGTCACTGTCGTCCAGCCCGGCGAGGGGCGCTTCGCGAAGCAACGCGTCGTCATCGAGGGCGGACGCATCGCCGAGATGGCGCCGGCCTCGGGCACGGATGAGTTCGCCGGGCTCTACGCCCTCCCCGGCCTGATCGACATGCACGTCCACTTCCCGCCCGACACGGGGCTCCGTCAGGTCGAGATCTTCTCGTTCCTGTTCCTGATGCACGGCGTGACGACGGTGCGCGATGCGGCCGACGTGGATGGGACCTCCAGCCAGACCGTTCGCACCGCCGTGCCCGAGGGGCGCTTCCCGGGCCCGCGCAGCTTTGCCTGTGGGCCGCTGGTCGAGGGCGCGGGTGGGCTGTGGCCGAACACGGTCCACGTCCTCGATGCCGCCTCCGCGGAAGCCGCGGTGGCTGAGATCGCAGGTGACGGATGGGATTGCGTGAAGGTCTACAACACCCTGCCGGCCGAGGCGTTGGTCGGCGTGCATGCGGCGGCCGATCGCCTCGGGCTCCCCGTTATCGGCCACGTCCCGACGGCGACCTCCTTCGAAGAAGCCCGGCTCGATGACACGCAGCACCTCGTCGGCGTCGCCCGCGCGAAGGGTGACACGCGAGACTTCCCGGCCATCCTGTCGGGCTGGCGCACGTTCGGGCCGGCCGATATGGCGCGCGTGATCGAAGCCTCCCTGCGCCTCGGCATCGCCCACACCCCGACCTTCGTGACCCTCGAGCGCGGCTTTGCCTATCGCGACTACGCGGCGCTTCGAGAGAGCGCGGACGTGAAGCTCCTCCCCCCTTACTACCGCGACATCATCTGGAGCCCCACCGAGGGCATGCCCTTCCTGCGCGGTCAGGGCGAAACCGAGTTCCAGCTGAAGGAAGACGCCTATCTCGTGGCCACCCAGCTCGTGGGCGAGATGCATCGCGCCGGGGTCACGATCCACGCCGGCACGGACACGCAGATCCCCTACATCGTCCCCGGCGCCGCACTGCACCGCGAGCTTCGCATCCTCTCCGACGCCGCGGGCCTGGGGCCCGAGGCCGCCCTGGCCAGCGCCACCACCGTGCCCGGCCGCTCGCTCGCACTCGAGAAGGTCGGCCGCATCGAGCCCGGCGCCCCCGCCGACCTCGTGCTCTTCCGCGAAGAC
>JAFDDA010000016.1 GCA_019311105.1 Deltaproteobacteria bacterium | reverse complement strand
GACGCTCGCCGGGCGGAAATCAGCAACCGCCGCCGCCTTCACGACGAGGTCGGTCGAATCGAGCCGATCGAGCACGGCGCTGCGCATGTCGAGGGCCGACTCCACATCGACTCGTTCGACGCCGGCGGGTGTCGGCTGGGCCGACGGCCCGGCTACGACCGTCACGGTGGCGCCCCGCCGCGCGGCCTCCGCCGCGATGGCGAAACCCATCTTTCCGGACGAGCGGTTCGTGATGGCGCGGACCGGATCGATGGCCTCACGTGTGCCGCCGGCGGTCACGAGCACGCGCTGGCCCGCGAGGGAACGCGGGCCGAGCCGAAGCGCGGCGGCCGCGGCGATCTCGGCCGGGTCGGACATGCGACCGGCGCCCTCCCAGCCACAGGCCAGGAAGCCCGAGTCGGGCCCGACGAAGTGGACGCCCCGGGCGCGCAGGGTCTCGACGTTCGCCTGGGTCGCCACGTGCTGCCACATGTTCACGTTCATGGCCGGCGCCACCACGATCTCGGCCTGGGTGGCGAGAAGCAGAGTAGAGGCCAGGTCGTCCGCAAGAGGCCAGGTCGTCCGCAAGGCCGTGGGCCATCTTTGCGAGCAGGTCCGCCGTCGCCGGCGCAACGATCACTGCCTCGGCCCAGTCAGCCAGGGCGATGTGATCGATCTCGCCCTCTTCCGTGGCGTCGAAGAGTTGGGTACGGACACGCTGGCCCGAAACCGTCTGCAACGCGAGCGGCGACACGAACTCGGTAGCCGCGCGCGTGAGGACGCAACGCACCTCGTGCTCCGCCTTGCGGAGGATGCGTACCAGTTCGGGAGCCTTGTAGGCGGCGATGCCGCCGGAGACGACGACTAGGATGCGTCGGGAACCCATCATCGACCTCGTCGTTGCAGGGCGCGTCGGTGCACGGCTCGAAACCCTCGAAGTGCAAATTTCGCCGTCAATTTGCGAGGTTACCCGAGGAGCGACCGGCCAGCCAGCGAGCCCCGAGCCCGAGGCGGGCGCGCAACGCCGCCGCACTCGGCGCTTCCGCGTAGACCCGCACCACCGGCTCGGTGCCCGAAGCCCGAAGCATGAGGAAGCCATCCGCAAGCGCCAGGCGCAGGCCATCGTGCCGATCGACCGCGACGACACGGGCCGAGCCCACCCGCCTCGGCGGATCCCGGAGGAGGACTGCCAGACGTTCGATGCACCCCGCATCGGCCGAGCCCTCCGTGCGCCCGCAGTGACACGGCCCGTGTTCCCGCTCGAGTTCGGCCAGACGCGCGCCCAGGGGCGCACCCGTCGTGGCCACGATCTCCGCGAGCAACGCTCCGGCGAGGATCCCATCCTTGTCGAAACCATGCGGAGCCCACACGAAACCGCCGCTCTCCTCGCCGGCACAATCGGCCTCGCCGGCGTGCAGTGCGGCGGTGAGCCACTTGAATCCGATCGGGTGGCGCGTCACGGCCAGGCCATGGGACTGGGCGACCCGCTCCACGAGGGAGCCCGTCGCCACGGAGATCGCAACACCGCGGTGGATCCGGCCCGTGCGTGCCAGGTGATCGACCAGGAGTGCGACCGCCTCCGTGGCCGACAGGACGCGCCCGGTTTCGTCGACTGCGGCGTAGCGGTCGGCATCGCCGTCGGTGGCGATGCCGAGGCGGAGCCCACGCCCCCCGGCGACCGCGCGGCCGAGGTCGCCGAGCTTCGCAGCCACCGGGTCGGGGCCCACGCCGGCGAAGCGTGCGTCGCGCCCGAGCCGGCTCCCACGAACCCGGGCGCCGGAGTCCTCGAGCACGCGATCGAGCACGCCCGCACCGGCGCCGTGCATGGCGTCGTAGTAGACCCGAACGGGCCGGCGAGCCGAGCCTCCGCAATCGAGACGTAGGTGCAGGGCCGCTCGGTACTCGGGCAACAGATCCACGGGCTCGACGCGGGCGCCGGGCCTCCCTCTGGCCCGCTCACCGGCGCGCTCGAGCTCGCCCTCGCGGAGGGCGCCATTGGCAAGCTGCTCGAGCCGGCGGGTCGGCGCGCGCTCGAGAACCCCACCCGTTGCGGCGAAGACCTTCAGGCCTTGATACGAGGCGGGGTTGTGGCTCGCGGTGAAGATCAAACCCGCGCCGTGGCGGCGGCCCGTCACGGCCCGCGCCAGGACGGGCGTAGGCGTCACGCCGGGCACGCGCTCGACCCGCACACCCTCGCTGGCCAACAGTGCCGAGCTCTCGCTCGACAGCCGCGCGCCGCCGGGCCGGGAATCGTGGGCGACGAGGACGCGGAGGGGCTGGCGTGTTTCCTTCAGCCAGCGCGCGACGCCACGCACCACCGCTCGGGCCCGCGGGAGCGTGAACTCCTCGCCGATCACCCCCCGCCAGCCGCTCGTGCCGAACCGGATCGGACGGAGGGTCATCCGTTGGGCTGCAGCTTCTCGCGCAGTCGCTTCTCGACCAGGGGCGGAACGAAGTCGGAGACCTTGCCACCGAAACGCACGAGCTCCTTCAAGCGGGAGGAGCTGACGTAGAGGTATTCCTGGCTGGCCATCATGAAGACGGTCTCGACCTCCGGGTTCAGATGCTTGTTCATCAAGGCCATCTCGAACTCGTACTCGTAGTCCGACATGGCGCGCAGGCCGCGGATGACCGTAGAGGCGCCGCTACGCCGGCAGAAATCCACGAGCAGGCCCTCGAACGCGGTAATCTCGATCCGGTCGTTGTCGCCCAGCACGGCGCCGAGCATGTCCAGGCGCTCTTCGACCGTGAAGGTTCCGGACTTCGCCACGTTGTGGGCGAGGCCAACGATCAGGCGATCGAAGACGTGCAGGGAACGGTGGATGATGTCGAGGTGGCCGTTCGTCATGGGGTCGAAACTGGCCGGAAACAGGGCGACGCGGTCTCGACTCATGGTTGGCTCTCCCTCACTTCGGGCTCGGCGCCCGGCCCCTCGTCGGCCGGGGGCGAGCCCCAGCGGGTCAGCTGCGTGTCCCCATAGGGACGGGCGTCGAGGATTGCGAGCCCCGAGGGCGACGGCAAGGGGTCCTGTCGCGCGGACTCGAGCCAAGCCTCTCCGCCCTCGGCGAGCAGGCCCGCCACCAGGCCCAGGGCTTCGGCCAGGCTCTCATACCCGTAGGGAGGGTCGAGGAAGACGAGATCGAAGCGTTCGCCCGCCCCCGCCAGGCGCCGCAGGGCCGCCGGAGCGTCGGATCGAAGGACCCGCGTGACGCCCTCGAGTTCGAGGCTCGCCAGGTTCTCTCGGAGCACGGCCAGGACCGGTGCCGCCTGCTCGATGAACACAGCCTCCGCGGCCCCCCGCGATAGCGCCTCCACGCCGAGGGCCCCGGTGCCGGCGAAGGCATCGAGTACGCGCAGGCCCTCGAGATCGCGGGTGTGGGCGATGTGGGCGAAGAGCGACTCGCGCACGCGATCGGCCGTGGGGCGTACGCGATCGCCGCGAGGTACGCGCAAGCGTCGCCCGCCGAGCCGGCCACCCGTCACACGCACGATTCGCCGATCCGGCCACCGGTCACAGGCACGATTCGCCCTCCAGTTTTTCGCCACCACGTCCCGTTCACAGAAGGCAACACGGCGCGGACCGTCGGTCAAGCCGGTCCATTCCGAACCCGCGACGACGATGGGGTGTCGCACGCTTCGAAACCTGCGCGAAAATACGCTGCGCGTCGAGAATTCGCTTGGACCCGCGCGACCCCTCGCCTACAATCCGCCGCCCGCGCGAGGTGACTCGGGTGGACCCAACCCAGCGCCCCTGTCCAGCGCCCCTGTCAGGCCCGTGTAGCGAGGAACTTGTCGATGCCGTCGACGACGCAGATCCACCGAATGAAGCGCAAGATCGCGGAGCGGCTCGCCGAACTCCGCGGCGAACGTTCGCAGCGACAGTTTGCCCGCGACCTCGGCGTGTTCCAGCAGAATGTGAACCGCTACGAGAACGGGACGACGCCCCACACCGATTTCCTGCTCACGGTGGCCACGAAGGAGAACGTCTCCCTCGATTGGTTGCTCCTCGGCAAGGGAAAGATGAAGCGCAACCGCTAGAGCGGCCGCTCCGCCACCCCGGGCCCCGCGCCCACGGTGCAAATTTTTTCACGGCTGAAGTCCGCTTCCCTCTTCAGGGGAAACGCGGACCCATGTGGCGATCGCGGTGCCGGCAACACCGGGGCAGCTCGCCGCCCAAGGTGCCGCGGCGCCGAGCTCGCTGGCGCCTGCCCCGCGCGAGGCATGCTTCTTGCTCTCTCCTCCCCCGGGAAGGAGACGAGAGGACCGCATGCTTTCCGCCCTGCTCTTGTTGCTGCTGCTTCTGAGCTGCGCCGACCACTGGACGACCTACCTGTGCCTCTCGGCCGCCGCGCCGGGGTGGGAGGTCACCGAAGCAAACCCGCTGGCCGATTGGCTCTTCTCGAGCGCCGGCCTGGTGGAGGGCTTGCTGATCGACACCGCGGTCACCGTCGTCGCCCTCGCCTTCCTGGCCACGACGCCGCGCCTGCCTCACCTCTTGAAGATCGCCTTCCTGGCGTTCGCGGTGTTCTGGACGGGCTACGCAGTCGCGAACAACATTCACGCCGCCCAGACCATGGGCCTGTCCCTGATGGGGCGATAGCCGAGGAATCGGAAGCGCTAGCGCGCCAAGGCCTCCACGAAGCGATCCGCGGCTCGGCGAGCCGCCGGAGCCCCGTGCTCGAAGTCGTTCACCAGGAACGAGAACGCGGCCACGCGGCCGTTCGCCATCTGCACGTATCCCGAGAGCGTCGCCACGCCGGCCAGCAAGCCCGTCTTGGCGCGGACTCGCCCGGCTGCGCCTTCCGCCCGCTCCGACATCGTCCCGTCGCCCCCCGCGATCGGAAGCGACGCCACGATCTCGGGCCCGAATTCGAAGGAGCCGCGTACGGTGCGAAGCGCCGCGACCATCAGGCGCGGCGTCACGCGGTTGCCTCGTGCGAGCCCGGAGCCATCGACGAGCTTCGCATGGTCGAGGGGCAAGCCGAGGCCCTCGAGGCGCGAGCGCATGGCCTCCGCGCCGCCGTCGAAGGTGCCGGGGCCCCCGAAAGCCCGAGCGCTCATGGCCTTCAACAACGATTCGGCGATCACGTTGCTGCTGTACTTCCCGAGCAGGCGAAGCACCTCGCCCATGTCCTTGCCTTCGAACTCGTGGAGCAAGACGCCGCTGGTCGGCGCCACGCCGGCCGCGACCGCGCCGTCGACACCGATGTCGTTGGCCTCGAGCTGCATCGCGAACACCGACGCCGCATAGCCCACCGGGTCGAGGACGCTGCGCCAGAAGACTTCGGGCTCTGCGCCCGCAGCCAGGCTGCCGGTCACGATGACGCGCTCGATGCCGGCGCCCGCCTTTCGGCTCAGCGCCAGAGTCACCTTGCTGTCCTCGGCGCCCGTGCGGGCCTGGTTCATCACGCGCAGGTAGGGCACGGGCGGGTCGACGCGCACGCGGGCCGGCTCGCCCGCCGCACCCGGCACGACGACGACGGCGTAAGCGCCGTAATTGGCTGAGAGCGCCGCCACCGGCGCGTGATACGCCCGCGCCGACGTCTGCCCCCACGCGGGATGCCAGCTCTCCGAATCGAACGCCGACGCGTCGAACCAGACCGGCCCCGCCACGTGGCGGAGGCCGAGGCGCCGGAGATCCGCGGCCAGGCGCCACCACTGCTCGGAGGTGAGCGTCGGGTCGCCGCTGCCCCGCACGGCAAGCCACGGAACACGCCCCTCCGCATCGGGCGCGGCCCCGGCGCGGACCTCGGTCACGAAGCGATGGGTCGGGCCGAACTCCGCCGCCGCCGCGAGGGCGGTCAGGAGCTTCTGGTTCGATGCGGGGATCATCTCCCGGTCGGGCTCGTGGGCGAACAGCACCGCCCCGCTGTCGGCGTCCACCGCCAGGGCGCCCACATCGGCCCCGCGCAGATCGCGCGAGTCGAGGATCGCCTGGAGCCGCGGCGCCAGCGTCCCCGTCTTCCAGTCGTCGGCCCGAGTGGCCGAAGCGACACAGAGAAGCGCCGCTGCCACAGCAAACGGAACGACCTGCGATTTCGAGGGAACCAAGCGCGAGGGAACCAAACGCAACAAAAGATGCGCTTCCTTGTCCATGGGTAGTGGGCCCGGGGGGCGGGTTCGGTTGACGAGGGCGAAGTTATCCGGGAGCTTGCGCCCGGGCAATTCTAGGGGGTGGAGTGCTCAACGGGATCTGGCTCGCACTGGTGCTGATCTCGGTTCTCTGGGCGGCTTTTACGGGCCGCATGGAGGCCGTGAACTCCCAGATCATCGACTCCGCGATCTCGGCCATCACCCTCGCCATCAAGCTGACGGGCCCGATGGTGCTCTTCCTCGGTCTCATGAACGTCGCGCGCGAAGGCGGCTTGATGACCGTGATCGCGCGCTTCATCGCGCCGCTCATGCGCCGGCTCTTCCCTGACGTGCCCGCCGACCACCCCGCCATGGGCGCCATGATCATGAACATGGCGTCCAACGCGCTCGGTCTCGGGAACGCCGCCACGCCCTTCGGCCTGAAGGCGATCACCGAGCTCGAACGCCTGAACCCGCGGCCGGGCATCGCCACCAACTCCCAGGTGTTGTTCCTCGCCATCAACACGTCGAGCGTGACCCTGCTTCCGACGGGGGTCGTCGCCCTGCGCGCCGCCGCGGGCTCGGAGAACGCCTTCGCCATCTTCCCGACGACACTCATCGCGACGATCGCCTCGACCCTCGGTGCCGTCGGCGCGTGCCTTCTCCTGCGACGCGTACGCGGCATGCGACAGGAGGACCGCCCGGAACTCTCCGACGACGAGGCGACCCCGCCCGACGACGCGCTGCCGGACGTGGACACGCACTTGCCGACCGAGCTTCCCCCGCTCGCCTCGCCCGCCGTCCTGTGGACGCTGCGTGCATTCTGGTTGGCCTTCGGCGTGGCGCTGGTGCTCCAGGTTCGAGACCTGCTGGCCACCCGGAGCGGGCTCGAGGTCTTCTTCGAGATCGCCGGGCACTGGCTGCTCGCCGCCCTCGTGGCGTTCCTTCTCTGGTTCGGCGTGCGGCGCCGAGTCCGGGTCTACGAGGCCGCCGTCGCCGGCGGCAAGGAGGGCCTCGAGGTGGCCCTGCGGATCGCGCCGTACCTGGTGGCCATCCTGGTCGCCGTGGGGATGCTGCGCTCCTCGGGCGCCCTGGCGGCCCTCGTCGCCTGGATCGAGCCCGCCACTGCCGCAGTCGGGATGCCCGCCGAGGCCATGCCCATGGCCCTCCTGCGGCCCCTCTCCGGCTCGGGGGCCTACGGCGTGATGGCCGAGATCCTCCAGACCCACGGCCCGGACTCCTTCGTGGGCCTCGTGGCGAGCACCCTACAGGGCTCGACTGAGACGACGTTCTACGTTCTGGCGCTCTACCTGGGGGCCGCCCGCGTACGTGACGGACGTCACAGTCTGCCGGCCTGTCTGGTGGGAGACTTGTGTGGGCTGGTCGCCGCGGTGGCGGCCTGCCACTGGTTTTTCGCATAGGTGCCGACGTTGCATCCAGAAAGCCGCCTCACCTTGGAGGAGCGTGTCCGCCGCAGCGTGGAGGAAGCGTTGGGCGTGGACGTGAAGTCCCTCGACCCGATCCACGATGGCCTCGGGCTGCGCTCCTTCTATCGCGTTCACACCACCGGCGTTCCGGAATCCCTGGTGGTGCGCGTGGATGCGGTCGAAGACGAAACCAGCCGGCCCACGGGCATCCCGCCCGAACCCGGCTTGGAACCGCTGCGGACCTTCCTCGCGGAGCACGGACTCCCGGTCCCCCTGCGCTTTGGCGGGGACACCGACACCGACCTGTTGGAAGACCTGGGCTCGTGTTCGCTGGGCCGAGCCGTTGCCGACGTCGGTGCGGCCGAGCGGCTGGCCTACTACGAGGAGGCCTGCGACCTCGTGGCGCGGATTCAGCACGCTGGCCTCGAGCACGCGGGCCTCGGTCGCGCCGGCCTCGACCGTGAGACACCGATCCCGGCCTTCGAACGCCGGCTCGACCGGACGCTGTTCGCCTACAAGGCCGACCTCTTCGCCGAGTGGAGTCTGCCGACGGCGCTCGGCCGTACGCCGCGGGCGGCCGAACGCGAGGTGGTACACGAGGCCTTCGAAGCCGTGGCCGAGCTCGCCGAACGCGCGCCTCAACGCCTCGCACACCGCGACTTCCAATCCTCCAACCTCTACGTTCGCGCCGACCACCGGCCGGGCCACACCCTTGCGATGATCGACTTCCAGGGCGCCTTCCTCGCGCCGCCCGAATACGACCTCGTCTGCCTGCTTCGCGACTCCTACGTCGAACTCACGAACGATGAGGTCGAGGCCTTGCTGCGCCGGGTGCGGCCGCGCCTGCCCGACCGGCCCAACGCCGCCGCCTTCCAGCAGCGCTTCGCGGCGCTGACCCTCACCCGCAAGGGCAAGGACCACGCACGCTTCCTCTACGCCGCCGCCACGCGCGGGGCGCGGGAAATGCTCTCCCATCTTCCGGCGACCGTCCGCTACCTCAAGCGGGCCGCGGCCGAGTGCGCGCCGATCTCGGAGCCCTTTGCGCGCTTCGACGAGCTGGTGCAACGCCTTCCCGAACGGCCGGAGGCGACATGCGAGCACTGATCCTGGCCGCCGGGCTCGGCGAGCGCATCCGGCCCCTCTCGGACCTGCGACCGAAGCCGGCCCTGCCCGTGCGCGGGCTCCCGGTGGTGGGCTTCACCCAGCGCCTGCTCGCCCGCCACGGCATCCACGAGCTGGCGGTGAACCGTCACCATCTCCCGGATCAGCTCGAATGGGCCGTCGAGATGAGCCGCCCGGACAAGACCCAGGTCACCTGGAGCGACGAGCCACATCTGCTCGGCACGGGCGGCGCCCTGCGGCGCGTGCGCGACTTCCTGGCCGAGAGCGACCCCTGCCTGCTGGTTGCCGGCGACATGCTGCTCGACGTCGATCTCTCGAAGCTCATCGACCTCCACCGCACCCGTGGGGACGCCGTGACGTTTCTGCTCAAGGAAGACCGCCGGGCGCCCGTTTTCGGAACGATGGGAGTGGATTCTGCCGGCCGCTTGAGGCGGATCGGCCGCCACTTCGACATGGGGGGCGAGGTGCGAGCCGGCATCTACGCACATGCCACGGTGATCTCCGCGCGGGCGCTCGAAACGCTGCCCGATCGCGAGAGGTTCAACCATCTGACGGAGTGGATCGCCCCGCTGCTGGCCGAGGGTGCGGACGACGTGCGCGGCGAGGTGCTCTCGGACGGCGAGTGCACCTGGGAGCCCGTGGGCACCCCGGCCGAGTATCTCGCGGCGAACCTCGACTTCCCGAGGCTCTCCTACGCGAACCCCGACGAACTCACCAGGGAGACCGGGGCTCACTGCGACGGCAACGTCGTGGTGGGCTCCGGAGCCTCCCTCGGCGAAGGCGCTCGCCTCGAGCGCGTGGTCGTCTGGGACGGCGAGCAGGTGCCCGCCGGCTTTTCAGCCCGGGGCGGCGTCTTCGGCGGCGGCCGTTTCATGCCGTGCGAGCCCACGGGAGCTGCCTCGTGACTGAAGTCATCTTCATCGGGACGAGTGATGCCTTCGGTGCGGGCGGGCGGCGGCAATCCGCGACGTTCGTCCGTGGGCCCAGCGGCGGCCTGCTCTTCGACTGCGGCGGCACGACGCTCTCGGGCTTGAACGAGCTCGGCATCGAACGCGGCGAGGTCGACACGGTCATCCTCTCGCACTTCCACGCCGACCACTTCGGCGGCATCCCGAGCATGCTGATCGCGATGCTCTACGAAGATCAACGCGACGACGTCTTGCGTATCGCCGGCCCGCCCGAAGTCGAACAACGCGTGCGCGCCGCCTGCAGCGCCCTCGGCCACCCGCTCGAAGACAAGCTCTGGTGCTTCAAGACGGAGTTCACCGTGCTCGAACCGGGCAGGCCCACCCTGCTCGGGCCCGTCGGTGTGGTCGGCTTCCAGACCCACCACAACCCGGAAGCAAACCCCCAGGGCTACGTCGTCACGGCGGGCAGCAAGCGCATCGCCTACAGCGGCGACACGGGTTGGTTCGAGGCCCTGCCCGAGATGGTCCAGGGCTCCGACCTCTTCATCTGCGAGTGCACCCAGATGACGCCCGGCTACGAGTACCACCTGAGCCTCGAGGAGCTCCTCGAGCGCAAGGATCAGTTCGACGTCCAAGACATCGTCCTGACCCACCTCGGCACCGAGATGTCGAAGCAGCGGGGCCAATGCCCCCTGCCCACCGCCGACGACGGACTCATCGTCCGCGTCTAGCGCCCGACCCCAACTAGCGAGAGAAGCGGAAGCCCGGGCCGGCCGGAACGATCTCGCCGAGCACCGTGGCCTGGCTCGCACCCGTGGTGCGCGGCAGGTGGTTCGGGATGCCGAGCAGGGCGTTACGACCCATCAGCGAGAACGCCATGGCCTCGATGGCGCCCCGCGGTGCACCGGCGGCATCGGTGGGTTCGATGGTGGCATCGGGCATTCGAGCACGCAGGGCATCGAGCATCGCCGGGTTCTCGGCCCCGCCGCCGCCCACCAGGACGCGCGCCACCGGATCGCCGCCGGGCAGGAGGTCTCGGCACGCCATGGCGACACTCGCGGCCGTGAACTCCACCAACGTTGCGACGAGATCATCGAGCGAGCGATCCCGCTCGCCCGAGTCTCGCCAGAGCGTTTCGGCCTCGGCCATGCCGTAGCGCTCTCGGCCCGTGGACTTCGGCGGCGGGCGCCGCAGATAGTCATCGTCGAGCAGGCGTGCGAGGAGCGACGCATCGACCTGGCCCGCCCGGGCCCGGCGCCCGTCGCGATCGAAACGTTCCGCGCCCTCGGTCGCCACGGTGAGCACGCCATCGACCAGGCTGTTCGCCGGGCCCGTGTCGAAAGCCAACACGGAATTCGGGTCGCCCCCTTTCGGGAGCCAGGTCACGTTGGCGATCCCGCCGAGGTTCAGGACCACGCGCGCCTCGTCCGGGTCGCCGAGTACGGCGTGATGGAAGAACGGCGCGAGCGGCGCGCCCTCACCCCCCGCTGCGACATCGCGCGGCCGGAAGTCGGCCACCACGGTCCACCCCGTGCGCTCGGCGATCACCGACGGGTCGCCGATCTGCACCGTCGCGCGATCCGCCGGGAAGTGGCCGACCGTCTGCCCGTGGGACGCGACCGCATCCACGGCCTCGATGCCGGCCTCGGCCGCCACGGCCTGTGCGGCGCCTGCGAAGGCCTCGCCCAGCTCGACGTCCAGACGCGCGAGTTCATGCAGCGCCTCGCCCGCCGGGACGCGCCCTGCCGCCAGCGCATGGATCCGATCGCGAAGCGCAGGCGGATGAGGTGTCTCCTGGAACGCGAGCAACTCGAAGGGCCGCGCCGAAGCGTCACCCGGCCACTCCACCAGCGCGGCATCGATGCCGTCCGCCGAAGTCCCCGACATGAGTCCGATCACCTTCACGCGCGGGATCTTAGGCACTTTCGCGGGCCGCCCGCTCGGCCGAGGCGCCGAGATTTGACAGGAACCCCCACCCACCGAATACTCGCCGCTTCCCTCTTCCCGAAAACGGCGTTGTGGAACAACCCACGCCGGCACTGTGGAGCATCTCGCATGAACGATTCGTCCCGGACTCAGGGCGGGCTCATCTGTGGCGCCGTCGCGATCCTGGCCCTGCTCTTCCTGGGCGGCCTGCTGCGCGAGAGCTACTGGGCCATCGCGATCCCCGTGGCCACCCTCACGCTCTTCATCCTCGGCCTCTCCTTCTGGGTGGGCTGGACGATCATGACCATCCAGGTCGAGCCCGAGCCGCCGATCGAGGCGCCCGTGGCCGACCCCGCCCCGGGCGGCGAAGCCCAAGCCGGCTAGCCCCCGTGCGGATCGCGCTTCTCACCTATCGCGGCAACATGTTCTGCGGCGGGCAGGGCATCTATGCCGCCTACCTCGCACGCGAATGGAAGAAGGCCGGCCACGACGTCCACGTGATCGCGGGGCCGCCGCTCCCGGAGCTCGACCCGGGCATTCCGCTTCACGAGATCCCGAACGCCAATGTCTTCGGCGTGCCCCACCCCGACTTCGTCCGCCGCGAGAACCCCCTCGAGTTGTTCAACCCCATCACATTGTGGGAGCTCGGGGTTTCTCGCTTCGGCGTCTTCCCCGAGATGCAGAGCTTCGGCCTGCGCCTGCTGACTCGCTGGCGGCAACTCCAGCGCCGCTACCGCTTCGACGTCGTGTTCGACAACCAGTGCCTCTCCTGGGGGCTGCTCGGGATCCAGGCTGCGGGGACGCCGGTCGTCTCGGTGATCCACCATCCGCTCCACATCGACCGCGAGGCCGACTTCGCCGTCGACCCGCGCCTCGTGAAGAAGATCAAGCGCACGCTCTACTTCCCGCTCTTCATGCAAGAGATCGTGGCGAGGCGGCTCGCGAAGATCGTCACCGTGAGCGAGGCCTCGCGCACCGAGATCGAACGCTACTTCGGCATCCCCGAGCGGGACGTCGACGTCGTCTACAACGGCACCGACCTCGACATCTTCAAGCCCACGCCGGGCATGGCGATCGAGACCGACCTCCTCTTCGTCGGCCGCACCGAGGATCGCAAGAAGGGGATGGGCACCCTGCTCGAGGCGTTGTCGCTCCTGCCGGAAGACGTGACGTTGAAGATCGTCGATGGACGCATCCCGCCCGAGGGCCTCGTGCCGCGCCTCATCCGAAAGTTCGGGCTCGAGAAGCGCGTCGTCCTCGTCGAGAAGATGCTCGACCTGCCCGACCTCGTGGCTCAGTACTCGACAGCGCGCGCCGCGGTGGTGCCGAGCTTCTTCGAAGGCTTCGGCTTCCCGGCCAGCGAAGCCATGGCGTGCGGGCTGCCCGTGATCGCGAACGCCGCGGGCGCCCTGCCCGAGGTGGTGGGCACCGACGGAGTCGCCGGCCTGCTCGCGCCGCCTCGCGACCCCCAGGCACTCGCCAAGGCCATCGACGCGGTCATCTCCGACCCCGAACGCGCGGCCGCCATGGGGCGCGCCGCCCGCGAGCGCGTCGCGCAATGCTTCCAATGGGATCAGGCCGCCGCCGGCCTGGCCAAGGTTCTGGAGGAGACGGTCCATGCTGCTCACCGTCGATCTCGAGCGGCTTAGGCTCCGGCCGGGCGAGAAGCTCCTCGACGCGGGCTGCGGCGAGGGGCGCCACTGCTTCGGTGCCCTCGAGCGCGGGGCGCGCGTGGTGGGGCTCGACCTCGACCTGCCCTCCCTCGAAGCGGCAGCGAAGCCTCTGCGCAACCGGGCCGCTGAGCTCGGCAGCTTCGGCGCCATGCTCCAGGGCAATACGTTCCAGCTGCCCTTCGGCGACGAGACCTTCGACAAGGTCATCTGCTCGGAGGTCATGGAACACGTCCACGACTACCCCGCGGCGGCACGCGAGCTCGCCCGGGTCACCAAGCCCGATGGCATCGTGGCCGTGACCATCCCGACCGCCACGAGCGAGAACCTCTACCTCCGCCTCGGCGACGAATACTTCGAGTCGCCGGGGGGCCACATCCGGATCTTCAAGCCGCGCGACCTCGCCCAGGCCCTGGCCGACGCGGGCCTCGCCACGGTTGGTTGCGGCTTTGCCCACGGCTTCCACACGCCCTACTGGATGCTGCGCTCGGTGATGCATCTGCCGAACGCGGACGAGAGCGCCCTCGTGCGCGCGTATCGCATGTTCCTGATCCGCGCCGTAGCCTCGCCCTTCATCAGCCGGGTCGAGCGCGGCCTCAATTGGATCTGCCCCAAGTCCGTCATCCTCTACGCCGAGAAGCGCGGCAAGCACCCGACGCCGGTAGCGCCGGGGCCCGCGCCGGCCACGGCCTAGCCCCGTGCCGGGCGACGCGCCGCTGCGGATCGCCTTCCTCGCCTACCGCGGCAACATGCGCTGCGGCGGCCAGGGGGTCTACCTCTGGTTCCTGGCCCGCGAGCTCGCGCGCCTCGGGCACCGCGTCGACGTCTTCGTCGGCCCGCCCTACCCCGCCCCGATGCCCTTCGCGCGCTCGGTGACGCAGCTCCCGAACGGCGAGTTCTGGGGGAAGTGGTTCAACGGCGAGAAAGCAGCCTTCCGACCCGAGGGCGGCTGGCTCCGGATGTTCGAGCCCATCAACTTCTACGAGCTCGGTGCGAGCCGGCTCGGCTTCCTGCCCGAACCCTTCGCGTTCAGCTTGAGGGCGTGGCGCGCCCTCGCCGCGCGCCTGCGGGCCGGCGACCGCTATGACCTGATCCACGACGTGCAGACCCTCGGCTGGGGCCACCTCGGCATCCAGCGCTTCGGCGTCCCCATGGTCACGACCATCCACCACCCGCTGACGGTGGATCGCCGCCACTCCTTCCAGCGCGATGAAACGCTCACCGACGCCGTCGGCACCATGCAGTTCCACCCGGTGGGGATGCAGGCATTCGTGGCGCGGCAGATGGCGCGGGTGATCACGTCGTCTGAGGTTTCCGCCCGCGAGATCGCGCGCGACTTCCGCGTCGCACCCGACCGCATCCGCAACCTGTCGAACGGGCTCGACACCGGGCTCTTCCACCCCGACCCGAGCGTCGAGCGCGACCCGCACGAGATCCTCTGCGTCGGCCGCGCGGGCGACCCGACCAAGGGCGTGGACACCCTGGTCGATGCCCTGGCGCTCTTGCCCGCACCGACCCACGTGACCCTCGTCGACCAGGACCATCCGCTCCACCGCGCCCGAAAGCGCGCCGCGGCGCTGGGTTGCGGCGATCGGCTCCACGTCACCGGGCGTGTCACCGACGCGGAGCTCGTGCGCCTCTACAACCGTGCCACGGTCGTGGCCGTGCCCTCGAACTTCGAAGGCTTCGGCCTGCCCGCGGCCGAGGCCATGGCGTGCGGCACCCCGGTGGTGGCGAGCACCGCGGGGGCACTCCCCGAGGTCGTCGAGGCTGGCGGCGGCGGCTTGCTCGTCCCGCCGCGCGACCCCGAGGCCCTCGCGAAGGGCATCCGCGCCCTGCTCGAACAGCCCGAGGCACGCCAGGAACTCTCGGCCCGTTCCCGCGACCGCGTGATCGCGAACTTCTCGTGGCCCGCCATCGCGCGGCGCACCGAGGCCGTCTACCACGAAACCCTCCGCGAACACCGCGGCACGGCGAACGAAACCCTCCGCGACCACCGGAACACAGGGAGCTAGGCGTGCGAGTCGTCGACCTCGACCGTGACATGTCGGACGTGATCCCGACCGGGACCACACGCGACAGCGAGTACCTGTTCGCGCGCATGACCGAGGAGACCCTCGCCGAGACCCGCCCGGGCGCCGGCCGACGGATCCTCGACGTGGCGAGTGGCGTTGGCCAGGACGCCATCGCGCTCCAGGAGATGGGCGCCCACGTCGTCGGCGCCGAGCCCTCACGTCGCATGATCGGGCTCGCGGAACTCCAGGCCGCCAAGACCGAAGGCCCGCTGCCGAGCTGGGTGCGTTGCTGGTCCGACGGCCTGCCCTTCGAAGACGACAGCTTCGACGCGGCCCTCTGCAAGGGCGCCATGGATCACTTCGATCGGCCCGAGCTGGCCATCGCCGAGATGGCGCGTGTCGTGAAGCCGGGCGGCCGGGTCGTGCTCGCCATCGCGAACTTCGACTCCTTCGCCTGCCGCGCCTCACGAGCCTGGGACAGGCTCGGCGAGCAGCGCCTCGGGCGGGCCGTCCGGCGCGGGCGGCGCGGCTACGACGTCCCGAGCGATCACTTCACCCGCTACGAGCTCGACCTCATGCGGGAGCAAGCCGGGAAGTACATCGACGTCGACGTGGCTCGGGGGATTTCGCTCGGGTGGGGCCTGCCCGTCTGGACGCGCACCACGGGCCGGCTGCCAGGCTTCGTGGCGAACGCGGCGCTTCGCTCCCTCGACGCCCTCGGCCGCGCCGTCCCCAGGCTCTCGGACGTGGTCGTGCTGGCGGGCCCGCCACGCGCCTAGCCCCGGGGGGCTACAGCCGGCCGGCCACGAAGTTCGAGATCAGCTCCGCCAAGCCCGGGTCGACCCGTTCGAAGCGGACTCCCGCCCGCGAAGAGGCAGGGTCCGACCAGACGAGCCGGCCTTGGAGCTCGAGCGGGAGGGTGATCCCCGGGAGCACGAACTCGCTCACCAGCTTGGCGTCCTCCGGGAGCGCGCTCGAGAGTTCGATCCCGATGCCATCCATGGAGAGGTCGCAGCCTTCGGCCCTCACCCGTTCTGAGCCGAGCGTCAGCAAGACCCAGCCCTTGTAGGGCGCGCGGTTTCTGCGTCGAGCCTCCATGAGCCGATCAGTTCGCAAGATTCGTGCCTCCTCGGACGACGCTCCAGGGGCCCGACCGGCAGCCTCCTAGCGAGAAACGGGTATCTTCGCGGCCGGATGGCGAATTCTCTTCCCCAGAAGGGAAATTTCTTCCCCCGGGCTTCCGAGGCGGCGAGTGCTCGCGGTGTAGACCGCGTTGCTTCGTTTCGCGTCATCTATGCGGCGATCTTCGCCTTCGCCGTGCTCTACGTCTTCAGTGTCGAGGCGGCCGGCTGGCTGCTCCAGGGCCGGTTCGAGACGAGCGTCGCCGAGGCCGTGGCCGTCGACCCGACGCGCGTACCCGCCACAGGTGTCGCGAACGAGATCCGCCGCGGGATCCGCAAGAACGTCACGGGCTCGGCGTGGATTCGCGTGGGTCGCGTCCGGGTGTTGGCTTTTGTCTACGGTTCCGATGGGGTCCTGATCCACCCGGCCCCCGCGATCCTGCCGGGAGTGCTCGACCCCAACGCGGCCACACGCGAGGCGGCGCGCATCCTGCCCGCCAGCTACGAAGTCTCCGTCTCGGTCCCGCACAACTCGTTGCTCGCCGTGACGATCCTCGTCGGCTACGCAGCCACCCTCCTCTGGGCCCTCTTCCTCTACACAAGGGCCCTCGGCCGACAGGAAGAGCGGTTGCTGGTGGAGGCCGAGAACTCGCGACGCGACGCCTCGAACCGCGCAGAAAGGATCGAGCAGGAGCTCGAGGCCGCTCGCCGCAAGGCCAGCGAGGTCGACCCTGCCTCGACGCCCAACGCGGAAGAGATCCGCCAACTGCGCGCCGAACGGCTGGCGCTCCAGGACAAACTCGCTGGGCTCGCCCGCCGCGAAGAAGAACTTTCCTCCGACCACGCTCGAAACGTCGAGCTGGACGAAGAGCTGCACACTCTCGAGGAACTCCTCGATGAGTCGTTGCAAGACGTCGAGAACAAGAACGACGAGATCGAAACCCTGCGCAGCCGCGTCCAGAAGGCCGAGAAGAACGCGCCCGAGGCCAAGTCGAGCCGCGCCAGCCGCGACGCAGAACAACTCGACCGCCGACTGCGAACCCTCTACAAGAACCTCGAAGTCGACGACCGCGCCCTCTCCGACCTAGTCGCCCTGCGCGACCAAACGATGCAGCTCAAGGCCGAAGAGGCGTTGAAGCGCCTGTCGGACGAGGCCGAGAACGCCGCCGTCCGCCGCAAGGTCGGCGGCCTCCCGCCGGGCCTGCCCTGTTTCGAAATGGGCTTCGCCGGCAAGGGTCGCCTCTACTACACCCCCGGCCGAGCCCGCCGCTTCCGCCTCCTCTGCGTAGGCGCCAAGAACACGCAAAAGCCCGACCTCGAATACCTCTCCAAGGTCGTCCGAGAAACCTGAACGGTGGGGCGGCCGGGGGCGATGAGTCCTCCGGCGAAATAAAGCGCAGGCCGCCCCGTTCGCCGAGAACCTCGAACACACTTCCGTCTGGATCGTCTAGAACCGCAGAAGCCCGACGGCCGAGCCATTCGCCGGAGGACTCATCGCCCCCGGCCGCTCTCGATCCCTGCCCTACCGGAGTGCTCTCGCGAGCTCCGACTTGAGTTCGGCGTCGTCCCAGGGTTTGGGTAGGAGGGCGTGAACGTCGAGGGCGGCGAGCTCTGCGGGTTCTACCGCTTCGGGCCAGCCGCTGATTAGGATTCTTGCGGCGTTCGGGCGTTGGCGTTGGGCTTCGGCCAGGACTTCGAGGCCGCTCATTCCCGGCATCTTGTGGTCGGAGAGAATGGCGTTGATCTCGTAGTCGCCGATGAACTTCAGGGCTTCTTGCGGGCTCGACGCGAGAAGGATCTCGTAGCCCTCTTTGCGCAGTGTGCGGCGCAGGGCGGAAAGGACTCGGATTTCGTCGTCGACGATCAGCAGGATCGGTTTCATCGGGCGCTCGGGTCGGGGGGCGTCTGCGGGAAGACGACGCGGAAGGTCGACCCCTCGCCTTCGCGACTTTCGGCTTCGATACGGCCACCCTGGGCCTGGACGAGGTGGAAGGCGGTCGAGAGGCCGAGGCCCGTTCCGGTGCCGACCTCGCGGGTCGTGAAGAAGGGGTCGAAGATGCGGGCGAGGTCGTCATTCGCGATGCCGATGCCCTCGTCCTGGATGGTCACGACCAGGTCGGCGCCCTCCACGGCCGTTGCGATGCGGATGCGGCCCAGTGCGCCCGAATCGCCCACCTTTGCCGCAACCGCCTGGTAGGCGTTCATCAGCAGGTTCATGAAGACCTGCTTCAACTGCCCCGGGTGGGAGAGCAACGCCGGCAACTCGCCGTAGTCCTTCTCGAGCTCGACGGCGTGCTTCATCAGGCTCCAGACGATGTTCGCCGTGGAGTCGACGCACTGGTTGACGTCCGCCCAGACGCGCTCACGGGCGTCCGGGCGCGCGAAGGTCCGCAAGTCCTGGACGATGTGGCGGATCCGCTCGGAGCCTTCGCGCGACTCGCGGATGGCCTTGCCGAGGTCTTCGAGCACGAAGTCCGCATCCACTTCGTCGGCCTCCGCACGCAAGGCGGCCAGCTCGGTGCGCAGCGCTTCGGCGCCGGTCGGGCCCGCCTCGAGGGCCGAGCGAGCCGCCGATTCGAGGGCTCGCGCCCGCCGCCACAGGCGCCGCAGGTCCGCAACGTACTCCTCCATCTGGAACAGGTTCGCGTCGATAAAGCCCGCCGGGTTGTTGATCTCGTGCGCCACACCCGCGGCGAGCTGCCCGATCGACGCCATCTTCTCGCTCTGGAAGAGCTGGCGTTGCAGGCGACGCGTCTCGGACTGGTCCTGCAAGATGGCCACCGCGCCGAGTTCCTGGCCGGCGTCGTCCCGCATGGGGCCACAGAAGATCGCCACGGGCACCCGCTCGCCGTCGGCGCGCGCCACCCAGGCTTCGGCGCCGCGGAAGCGCTCGCCCTTCTCCAGGGTTCGCAGCAAGGGCTGATCGGCGGCAGCCTCGCCGGCGAAGAAGCGAGTGGCCTCCTGGCCGAGCAGCGAACCGGGCGGCTCACCGAGCAACTCTTCGGCGGTGGAGTTCGCGTAGGTGATCCGGCAAGCCCCATCCACGACGAGCAGCGCGCTGTGGATGTTCTGGATGATGTTCTTCGTGTAGCGCCGCAGGGAGGCGATGCGACGCTCGGCAGTCTGTCGCTCGCGATTCGTGCGATGGCGACGGATGAGGTCGAGGGCCGCCGCCGGCAGCGCTTCGCTGGCCGCGCCGGCTGCGACGCAGTCCGAGGCCCCACGGCGGAACCAATCGAGGGCCGCCTCGGGGTCGTCGGCGTCCATCACCACGACCACGGGCGGGCCCTCGTCGCGCATCCGCTCCAGCAGCGCCTCGACCTCGGCGGCCGCGACGCCGGTGTCGGCCACGATCAGGTCCACCTCGTGGCCGAGAGCGTGGGCGCCGGCTTCGCTGGCGGTGTGGACGGCCTCGATCCCGACCTCGGCCCCAAGCCGCGCCAGGGAAGCGACGGCGGGGGATTCGGAGCCCCCTGCCCGAGCCGGCGCGCCCGGCGACGGGTTGAGGAGCACGATGCGTACGAGGGTCGATTGCGCCAAGCGAAAGTCTCCAACCCCTGAATCCAGGGCGTTGGCAGTTCAGCATGTTCAGCGCGGACCCAGGGTCCGGGCATTCGCGAGGGGGTGGTTCCACCCTAGCTGATCAACTCCGAGGCAGCATCCAGGCCGATCCGAAAGCCCTGGGGTTCGAGGCCGTGCTTGGCGAGCTTCCGGTAGAACGTGCTGCGACCCAGACCCAGCCGACGGGCCGCGAGCCCGACGTCGCCGCCGCACTCAGCGAGCGCCCGCTCGAGCGCGCTGCGCTCATAGGCATCGAGGGAGAGCGGCAACTCGTGCGCGGCACCGGACGTGGCCCGTTGCAGGGGAAGCCGCAAGTCACCCCGTCTCAGCCGTGGCCCGCGCGCCAGGGCCAGGGCGGATTCGATCACGTTCTCGAGTTCGCGGACGTTCCCGGGCCAGTCGTAGGCGACGAGCGCCTCCAAGGCATCGTCGTCGAGCCCGGCCACCGGGTCCTCGACTTCCCCGCCCCCGGCGTGCTTTCCCAGGAAGTGATGCGCCAGCAGCGGGATGTCCTCTCGTCGCTGCCGCAGCGGCGGGATCTCGATCTGCACCACCGCGAGCCGGTAGAGCAGGTCGAGCCGAAAGCTCCCCTCCGCCACCATCTCGTCGAGATCGCGGTGGGTCGCGGAGACGACCCGGAGATCGACGGGCAACTCACGGGTCCCCCCCACGGGTCGGATGGCCTTGGCCTGAAGCGCCCGAAGGAGCTTTGCCTGAACCTCCGCCGGCAGCTCGCCCACCTCATCGAGCAGCAACGTGCCTCCGGCAGCCATGCGGAAGAGCCCGGGCGCCCCGCGGGCATCCGTAAACGCGCCGGGCTCGTGGCCGAACAGCTCGCTCTCGATGATGGTTACAGGCAAGGCCCCGCAGTCGACGGGGACGAAGGGCCCGTCGGCGCGCGGGCTCGCCCGGTGGAGGGCGCGCGCCACGAGTTCCTTGCCCGTGCCGCTCTCGCCTCGGATCAGGACGACGCTCTGGTTGTGTCGCAGGCTCTGGAGCGTGCGGTGCAGGGCTCGCATGCCCGGCGAGCGCCCGACGAGCTCCCCGCCGCCCTGCCGTCCGCGCAGCTCGTCTTCGAGGTCACGGTTCCGCCGGACGAGCCGCCGGCGTTCGAGCGCCTTCCAGACGGTCGTGCTGACGCGGTGCGGGTCATCGAAGGGCTTGGCGAGATAGTCGAAGGCGCCCCGACGCATGGCGCCCACGGCCGTCTCGACGGTGGCGTGGCCGGTCATCATCACCAGCTCGAGTTCCGGGCGGGCATCCTTGACGCGACCCAGCAGCTCGAGTCCGTCCTCGCTGCCGAGAAAGAGATCGACGAGGGCCACGTCGAGGCGCGGGTCCCCGAGGTGGCGCTCGGCCTCGGCCACGGAAGCGGCCGAGAGGACCTCATGGCCTTCCGCGCGGAGGATCCGAGCCAGCGAGCGCAGCAGCAGGGGCTCGTCGTCCACGAGCAGCACTCGGCCCGGCGCGGCAGCTTCTTCGCGAGCACGGGCCGCCTCCCCCGCCTCCTCACGCGACTGAAACGAAGATGCAGCCATGGGAGACCCATCGGTGGAGGGTTCGGCCCGCTTGAGAATGGGGCCACGAAGTCGTGCCTTGAAGGCTTCGAGCGAAATCCGTAACTTGCGAGTCCCCCTCCGGAAGGAGCTTCGCGCTGCGCAAGGCAACCGTTCTCGTCGTCGACGACGAAGAACTCTACCGGCGCGCCCTGGAACGAATCCTGAAGCGAGTTGGCTACGAGGTCCTCACGGCCCGCGACGCCAGCGAAGCGATGGCGCTCGTCTCCTCGCAGCCCATCGATCTCGTTCTGTCCGACGTGAAGATGCCGGGCATCAACGGCCTCGAACTCGTCCGTCAGGTCCACGAGTTCGACCCCGACCTGCCCTGCATCGTCATCACCGGCTACGGCAGCCCCGAAAGCTCGGTGGACGCCCTGCGCGCCGGGGCGTTCTGGTATCTCGAGAAGCCCTTCGAGCAGGGCCACCTCGACGTGGTCCGCCGGCTTGCGGAGCAAGCCATCGAGCACGGCCGGTTGAAGCACGAGAACCGGCTGCTCCAGAACCAGCTCGAGACGCGACACCACTTCGACAGCATCATCGGCGACAGCCACGCCCTGCGGCGTGTCCTCGAAATCGTCGAACGTGTGGCCGCCACCGACAGCACGGTGCTCGTCACGGGCGAGAGCGGCACGGGCAAGGAGTTGATCGCCCGGGCCATCCACTACAACAGCCCACGCGCCTCGCGCATGATGGTCACGGTGAACTGCGGTGCGATCCCCGAGGAGTTGCTCGAAGCTGAGCTCTTTGGCCACGTACGCGGCGCCTTCACGAATGCCGTCAGCCACCGCGAGGGCCGCTTTGCCATGGCCGACGGCGGCACGATCTTCCTCGACGAGATCGGCGACATGAGCATGAACCTGCAGGTCAAGCTCCTGCGGGTCCTGCAGGAACGGACCTTCGAGCCCGTGGGCTCATCCAAGACCCAGAATGTCGACGTGCGAGTGATCGCGGCGACCCACCAACGCCTGGCGCAGCTGATCGAAGAGAAGCGCTTCCGCGAGGATCTCTACTACCGCTTGAACGTCATCCCCGTCGAGGTCCCTCCCCTGCGCGAGCGACGGGAGGACATTCCGGCGCTCGTCGTCCACTTCCTCGAAGCCCACGCCGAGAAGAACGGCATGTCGATCAAGGGCATCTCGCCCGAGGCCATCGAAATGCTCTGCCGCCAACCCTGGCCGGGCAACGTCCGCGAGGTCGAGAACCTGATGGAGCGCATGGTCATCCTGCGTCGCGAGGGCGAGATCGGCACCGAAGACCTGCCGCCCGAGTATCGCGAGGCCGCCGACGCCCCGAGCGCCGCCGCTGGCCTCGCGCTTGCAGCCGACGGGATCAACCTGCGCGGCGAGCTCGAGGCCATCGAAGCGCGCTGGATCGGCGAGGCTCTGAAGCGCACGAACTGGAACAAGAACCAGGCCGCCCAGCTGCTCCAGATGAATCGCACCACCCTGCTCGAGAAGATCAAGAAGTACGGCATCGAGCGCGCCTGACCCGGGCGACTTGCCCATGGGTTGCTGCCGGGTTCCCGACGCCCCGGCCACTGCGAGTGTTGGCCGCCCGACGCTCGGGGGGGAGAGGCCGCCGGCCGCCGCCCAGGGTGGCAGCCTCGGAGGGGCCTCCGAGCGATTTCATCGGGCCCCGTTTCCTGGCCACTTTCTCGTTATCTTTCAATCACTTACGGAACCGACTTGCGGCCTGCCGGACCCTCCATTGCAGCCCGACCCGGAGGCGCGCCGCCCCTTGGCATGACCCGTGCTTTGTCATGCGTGCAAGGCGCATCGCGGGGGCAGGGCCGAGGCAGGGGAGCCATCGAGCCGACCCTCCGCGCACCGAACTAGGGGCCACTTATGGAGGGAACCATGGAGACGATGCTGCGCGAGGCCAAAGAGCTGCACGACGAGATTCCGAGCCAACTCCGAGAGAACATCGTTCTCGAGCACACACCGCTGATCCGATACATCGTGAACCGGATCGCCGTCCGCCTGCCCTCCCACATCGACCTCGAAGATCTGCACAACACGGGCGTGATCGGCCTGATGGATGCGATCCAGAAGTACGACCCCGAGAAGAACTGCAAGTTCAAGACCTACGCCGAGTTCCGCATCAAGGGTGCGATCCTCGACCAGCTCCGAAGCCTCGACTGGGTGCCGCGCAGCGTGCGCCAGAAGGGCCGCAAGCTCGAGCGCGCCTACTCCGACATGGAGCAGCGCCTGGGCCGAGCCGCCAACGAGGACGAGGTCGCCGATTCGCTCGGCATCCAGATCGAGAAGTTCCATGAGCTGCTCAACCAGGTCCGCGGCATCTCGCTCGTGAACCTGGAAGAAATCCGCAGCCGCGACGCCGACGGCGAACGCACGGGCGGCTACACCGACATCATCGAAGACGTCCAGGCGGAGAACCCCTTCGCGACGGTGAAGCTCGTCGAGATGAAGCGCGTCGTCGCCGACACGATCTCGGCCCTTCCCCAGAAGGAGCGGCTGGTCATCTCGCTGTATTACTACGAAGATCTCAACATGAAAGAGATCGGGAACATTCTCGGGATCACTGAGTCCCGGGTGTGTCAGATTCATACGAAGTCTGTGCTTCGACTGCGGTCCCGCTTGAAGGCGGTGGCGGAGCGCTAGGGGCGCCACTCCGCCGTCGAGGCCGAGGGTTCTTTCGGCGAATGGCTCGCTCGCTTCGGTGAGGCGAGCCATTCGTGTTTCTGGGGCACGGCGTGTCCGCGAGGCTCACCGGCAACGAGGCTCGCTGTGCCTTATTTCGCCGAAAGAACCCTCGGCCTCGACGGCTCCTCGGTGTAGCGGGGTCTGGAGGGTTTTATTTTTTCGCCCCTGCTCGTCGGCTTCGCCGACATCGCCGCGTGTGGCGGAACGGTTGGCCGACATTGCGCAGGATGCCGGGACGGCTCGGAGCGCGTGGGGGAGAGGATGTCTCCTCCGGCGAAATAAAGCGGAGGCCGCCGCGATGCCGCGGCCCCTCACATGGAACTCTCTGCCTCGAATTCGGCCCACGGACCCGGCCCGCTAGCGGCCGAGCCATTCGCAGGAGGAGACATCCTCTCCCCCACGCGCGAAGCCCCGCCCCTACTCGTCCACGCAGCGAACGAGGACCGCCGTGATGTTGTCCTCGCCGCCCCGGGAGTTTGCGCATTCCGCGAGGGCTCCCGCAGCCTGCTCGAGGTCCGGCGTCGAGCTCACGATCTTCGCGATTTCCTCGTCTTCCAGGTGGCCGGTCAGGCCGTCGGAGCAGAGGACGAAGACGTCGCCGTCTAGCGGCGTCATCTCGGCGAGGTCGGGCTCGACGGTGGGGCGCACGCCGAGGGCACGGGTCAGGACGTGGCGGTGCGGGTGCTCGCGGGCGTCGTCCTCGGAGATCTTGTGGCGCCGCAGCAACTCGGCCACCAGGCTGTGGTCGTCGGTGAGCTGGCGGATCCCGCCGGCCCGCACGAGGTAGGCGCGGCTGTCGCCCACATGCGCCAAGGACACCCGCTCTTCGCCGGCCAGCAGGACCACGAGGGTCGTTCCCATGCCCGCCAGTTCCGACTGCTCGGCGGCGGTGGAGAAGATCTCGCGGTTGGCGGCGGAAACGGCGTATCGCAGGCGCTCGGCCAGGCTCGCCGGGGCGTCCTGAAGCGTGTGAATCGCTGCCAGGACGGCCGCAGAGGCCAGCTCACTGGCGGTCCGGCCGGCCCGGTGGCCTCCCATCCCGTCCGCTACGAGGAACAGGCCGAGATCGGCGTCCAGGGCGTAGCGGTCCTCGTTGGCCTGACGGCGCCGGCCAACATCGGAAATCGCGGCAGTTTCGAAGCGCATGGGACTCTCCTGAGGGGATCATCGGCCCAGCCACCGGGTGACTTGACGCCCCGTCGAGGGCGGCAGCAGCCGACCGGTGTTTCGGGTTCAGGGAAGTGCAGAAATCGTTAAATTCGGGCCCGAATCCCGTCGATGAGACATCGGGACTTCAATGCCAGCCGTGCCGTGCTGGCGCCCGGGGGGGGACCATGCCGAAGACCCTGCTGCTTGCAGATGACAGTGTGACGATCCAGAAGGTCGTCGGGATCAGCCTCGCCAACGAAGACATCGAGCTCGTGACCGTCGAGAACGGTGACGACGCCGTGACCAAGGCTGAGGAGGTCCGGCCGGACATCGTCCTCGCCGACATCGTGATGCCTGGCAAGAACGGGTACGAGGTCTGCGAAGCCATCAAGACCGACCCGAACCTCTCGGCGACGCCCGTGCTGTTGCTGACCGGGACCTTCGAAGCGTTCGATGCAGAGCGCGCACGACAGGTCGGCGCCGATGGGCACATCACGAAGCCCTTCGAGGCCCAGGCCCTCGTGGATCAGGTGAACCAGCTCCTCGCGCGTTCGACGCCGATCGGCGAGACGGATGCGCGACCTGCCTCCGCGGCCCAAGCCACACCGGCCCCTGCCCCGCCCGCCGACGTCGGCGCCCACGGCGAGGGGGGCGACGCCTTCGACTTCTTCGACGGCAACGCCGCCGATGCCGACACCTCCTGGCCCACCGCCGCGGCCCAGGCCGACGGCGACGGCCTCGACCTGATGGCCGACACGAGCCCGTCGGGCCCGACCGGTCAGGCCGACGAGACGATCCTGCTCGACCCGAGCCAGGGCTCGGGCGACCCCGCCTTCGACGCGGCGGTCGAGGCGGCCGCCTTCGACGCGCCCGCCGAACGCCGCCCGCTCCAAGCCGACGACAGTGGCTTCGATCTCGAGAGCGCAGACCTCTCGATGGCGAGCACGGTTCCGGAAGTGGCCGTCGCACCGGGCAGCATGAGCTTCTCGGACCCGGGCGCCGACGATCTCACGGAGCCGCCCATCGCGCCGGCACCGATCCTCGATGCGGGCCCGATCCTCGAGACCGCACCGATCACCGACCCGCTGCTCGACTTCGACCCGGTGGGCGAGGCCCGCAGCGCGGCCGATGAGACGGTCCTCGACCCCACACCGGTCCAGAGCTTCGACGTCGTGGCTCCGGCCGAGGATCTCGGGAGTTCGGACACGACCCAGCCCGGCTCGGGGTACGACACCCTCGAAGACGCGTCGGAGACGGTGATGATCGTCGAGGACGCCAACCCCGTGCGGGTCCAGGCACCAGGCGACCACAGCACGACGGCGCCTGCGGCAACCCCGGTCGGCACAGAGGCCCCGGCGGTATCGCCGGCCCTCGAACAGCACCTCCACTCGGCTCTCGAGAAGATCGCCTGGGAGGCGTTCAGCGACATCTCCGAGCAGGTGGTGAAGCAGGTGTTGGCTCGGGTCGAGGCGGTGGCTTGGGAGGTGATTCCTCAGATGGCTGAGGTTCTGGTGAAGGAAGAGATTGCGAAGATGCAGGGGGGTGGGTCCGAGGAGGACTGACCCTTTCCATCTTTGGGTCGGGGCGCCGCCGAGGTGCGGAGGTCCTGCTGCGAATGGCTCGCTCGCTTCGGTGAGGCGAGCCATTCGTGCGTTTGGGGCCGAGAGTGGCCGGGAGGGTCGCCGGCAACGAGGCTCGCTGTGCTTTATTTCGCCGCAGGACCTCCGCACCTCGGCTCCTCGTCCCTTGCGGCTGGCCTTGGGAGGTCGAGGTGGGTCTGCCCCATCGCGAGGTGGCTCTGCCGCGTCCCGTTTGGTTTTGTAGACTGCGGCTCCCTTGAGTGAAGCATTGTCTAAGCGGTTCGATGCGCGGCCGGTCGAGTCGAAGTGGTATGGGCGTTGGCGCGAGCGGGGGCTCTTTGGGGCCGACCCGGCGGACCCGCGCGAGATGTTCTCCATGGTGATCCCACCGCCGAACGTCACGGGGACGCTGCACCTCGGCCACGCCTTGAACAACACCCTGCAGGACGTGCTCTCGCGTCATCAGCGACTCGAGGGCAAGAACGTCCTCTGGCTCCCGGGGACCGACCACGCCGGCATCGCCACCCAGGTCGTGGTCGAGCGCCAGCTCGCCAAGGAAGGGAAGACGCGCCACGACCTCGGGCGCGAAGCCTTCGTCGACCGCGTCTGGGAGTGGAAGGCCCAGTCGGGCGCCCGGATCATCGAGCAGCTCCAGGCCCTCGGTGCGTCGTGCGACTGGGAACGCGAGCGGTTCACCATGGACCCGGGCCTCTCGCGCGCCGTGCGCGAGGCCTTCGTGCGGCTCTATCACGAGGGCCTGATCTATCGCGGCGAGTCGCTGGTCAACTGGTGCCCTCGCTGTACGACCGTGCTCTCGGACCTCGAGAGCCCCTACCAACCCGTCGCCGGGCACCTCTGGACGCTCCGGTACCCCTTCGTCGACGGCGAAGGTGGCATCGAGGTCGCCACCACCCGGCCCGAGACGATGCTCGGCGACACCGCCGTCGCGGTGCACCCCGAGGACGACCGCTATCGCGAGTTCGTGGGCCGGCACGTACGCCTGCCGCTCCTCGGCCGCGAGATCCCGATCGTCGCCGACGACTTCGTCGACCCCGAGTACGGATCGGGTGCGGTGAAGGTGACCCCGGGCCACGACCCGAACGACTTCGAGTGCGGGCGCCGGCATGGGCTCGCAGCCATCAACCTCCTCCACCCCGACGGCCGGCTGAACGGCAACGCCGGGCCGTACGAAGACCTCTCCGCCATGGACGCGCGCGAGCGCGTGCTGGTCGACCTCGAAGCCGAGGGCGCATTGATCGGCTCCGAGCCCCACCCGCACGAAGTCCCACACTGCGACCGCTGCAGCACGGTCGTCGAGCCCCTGCTCTCGGATCAGTGGTTCATGCGCATGAAGCCCCTGGCCGAGCCCGCGCTCGCCGCGGTGCGCGAGGGCCGAACGACCTTCCACCCGAAGAGCTGGGAGAACACGTTCTTCCACTGGCTCGAGAACATCCGCGACTGGACGCTCTCCCGGCAGCTGTGGTGGGGCCATCGCATTCCGGCCTGGAAGTGCGGCGGCTGCGGCGACTGGACGGTCGCCACCGAAGACCCCGAACACTGCCACACCTGCGGCTCCGCCGAGCTGGAGCAGGAGGAAGACGTCCTCGACACCTGGTTCTCGAGCGGGCTCTGGCCCTTCTCGACCCTCGGCTGGCCGGACGACACGCCCGAACTCGCGCGTTACTACCCGACGTCGGTCCTCTCCACGGGCTTCGACATCATTTTCTTCTGGGTCGCGCGCATGATGATGCTCGGCCTCCACTTCATGGACGACGTGCCCTTCCGCGACGTCTACATCCATCCCCTCATCCGCGACGCCGAGGGGAAGAAGATGTCGAAGTCGAAGGGCAACGTGATCGACCCCCTGGAGCTGATGTCCTCCCACGGGACGGACGCGCTCCGTTTCACCCTCATGCGGCTCACGGCCCAGGGGCGCGACATCAAGCTGGGTGAGGGGCAGCTCTCGACGGGCCGAACCTTCGTCACGAAGCTCTGGAACGCGGCGCGCTTCGCGCTCATGAACCTCGAGGGGCATCGCCCGGCCGGCGGCGGCAAGGGCAGCCTCTACGACCGTTGGATCACGACGCGGCTCGATGCCGCCCTCTCGGAGTATCGACGGTCGATCGAGGGCTTCCGCTTCAACGATGCGTCCCAGGGGCTCTACCAGTTCGTCTGGGGCGAGCTGTGCGACTGGTACATCGAGCTCTCGAAGGAGACCCTGCACGGCGACGATGCCGACGCTCGCGCGGCGACCCAGGACACGCTCGTCTCGGTGTTGTCGGGCTCGCTGCTGATGCTGCACCCGATCATGCCCTTCATCACCGAAGAGATCTTCGCCGCCTTGCCGGTGGACGAAGACCGGACGCTGCTCGAGCTGCGCTTTGCAGAACTCGGCGAGCGCTGGCCGCGCCTGACCGAACGGCTCGACGCGGACGAGGCACGCGAGATGGAAGTCTTCACCGAGATCGTGGGGCGCGTGCGGCAAGTGCGCGGCGAGCTCGGCCTCGCCCCTCAGGCCGGCATCCGCGTGCGCTTCCCGAGCGAACTCGAAGCGATGGTCGGCCGACACGAGGCGGGGCTGCGCTCCCTGCTGCGAGCCGACGAGTGGGTCTTCAGCGACGAACCGCCGCCCGAGACCGCGGCCGTCGTCCAGGCGGCGGGCCATGCGATCGCCGTGGAACTCGACGACCCGGCCTTCCTGCACGACGAGGTGAAGCGCTTGGAGAAGCGGCTGAAGACCGTGGAGAAAGACCTCGCCTTCGTCGCCAAGAAGCTCGCCAACCCGAAGTTCGTCGAACGCGCCAAGCCCGACGTCGTCGAGGCCGAGCGCGAGAAGCACGAGGGCCTCGACGAAGAGGCGGCCGCCATGACGGGCCGCCTCGAACGCCTCCGCAGCCTGCTCGGCTAGGCCCGCAAGAGGCTCGTTCGGGTACCATGAGTCTCCCATGCCCACCCAGCCTCCCTTCCCGGCCGAGCCCACCTGGCTGCCCCTGGTGGAACGCGCCCTGGCCGAGGACCTCGGCCCCGGGGATGTCACCTCCGAGGCGGTGATCCCGGCCGATGCCAAGGACGAAGCCGTGATCGAGGCGCGCGAGAGCCTGGTCGTGTGCGGGCTCCCGGTCGCCCAGGCGGTCTTCCGTCAGGTGGACCCGCGCGTTTGCTTCCTGGCCGAGCGCGGCGAGGGCGAGCCGGCGGAGCCCGGGCAGATCCTGGCGACGATCGAGGGCCCCACGCGTTCGATCCTCTCGGCGGAGCGGACGGCCCTGAACTTCCTCGGCCGGCTCTGCGGCATCGCGAGTCTCACCGCCCGCTACCTCGAGGCCGTCGCCGGCACGCGCGCCCGCATCGTGGACACGCGCAAGACCCTCCCCGGTTGGCGCGTCCTCGACAAGTACGCCGTCGCGGCCGGAGGTGGGCAGAACCATCGCATGGGCCTCTTCGACGCGATGCTCGTGAAGGACAACCACGTCGCCGCCGCGGGCGGGGTCGCCGAAGCCACCCGTGCGGCCCGGGCCGGGGCCGCGCCGCACCTCCATCTCCAGGTCGAGGTCGAATCCCTCGAAGACGCCGTGGCGGCCACCGAAGCGGGCGCCGACTCGCTGCTGCTCGACAACCGCACGCCCGACGAGATACGCGAGATCGTCGCGGAGCTGGGCGAACGCATCACGCTGGAGGCATCCGGCGGCGTGAACCTCGACCGTGTCGCGGCCATCGCTGCGGCCGGGGTCCACCGCATCTCGGTCGGCGCCCTCACCCACTCCGCGCCGGTGGCCGACGTAGCTCTCGAGATGCGCGCGGCAACCACGGGGATTCGTCTCGGAGGGGTGTCGGCATGAACCCCGGAGCGGCGCGTGTGCTGGGTCTCCTGCGCCGCGAAGCCGGAGCCCCCTGCTCCGGCGAAAGCCTCTCCGCCACCCTGGGCGTCTCGCGCAGCCAGGTCTGGAAGCACGTCGAGACCTTGCGTGGCCTCGGCTACGAGATCGGTGGCGAACCGGGCGGTGGCTACGCGCTGTCGGCCGTCCCCGACCGGCTCTATGCCGAGGAGATCCAGGCCGGCCTCGAGACGCGCTGGCTCGGTCGGGAGATCCACTGGTTCGACGAGACCGGATCCACCAACGACGTCGCCCATGAACTCGCGCGGGGCGGCGCGAGCCACGGCACCGTCGTCATCGCGGAAGCCCAGACGAAGGGCCGCGGCCGGCATGGGCGCGCGTTCTTCTCGCCGCAGTACCGGAACCTCTACAACACGTTCGTGCTGCGGCCGGAGATCCACGTGAGCCAGGCGCCAACGCTGGTGCTCGCGGCCGCCGTGGCCGTGGCCGACGCCGTCGCCGAGGCGGTGGGGGACGACGACGCCGTCCAGATCAAGTGGCCCAATGACGTCCTGCTCGGGGGCCGCAAGGCCAGCGGCATTCTCATGGAGTTGGCCGCGGAGGCCACCCGCGTCCGCTACCTCGTCCTCGGGATCGGCGTCAACCTGAACGTCGAGCGGGAGGCATTCCCGGAGGAATTCCGGGCCGTCGCCACGAGCGTTGCCGCGCACCGGGGCGCACCCATCGATCGGGCAGCCTTTGCGCGCTCGCTTTACGGTACCCTGGAAACCGTGCTGGACCTCCATGCCGAAGGTGGTTTCGACGCCGTTCGGCCGCGTTTCGAAGCCCGTTTCCACATGGTCGGGCGCCCCATCCGGGTGCGCGACGTCGGGGGCCCTGAACTCGCCGGCACCGCCGAGGGCATCGACGCGGACGGTGCCCTGCTCGTCCGCGACGCCACGGGCGTGACCCAACGCGTCCTCGCGGGTGACGTGACGCTTCGGGAGGAGCCGGCATGAGCGGGCCCTGCCTGCAGGTCATCGACGTCGGCAACACCAACGTCTCCCTCGGCATCTTCGACTACCGCGGCGACGAAGCGACGCTCTCGCACCATTGGCGGATCGGCACCCACCGCGAGCACACCTCCGACGAAGTGGCGATCACCCTGCACTCGCTCTTCCAACAGGCCGACCGGCGCATCGAAGAGGTCACCGACGTGATGATCTCGAGCGTCGTTCCGCCGCTGCTGCCGATCTGGGAGCGCGTCTGCACGAAGCTCTTCAAGACGCCACCCATGGTGGTCGGCCCCGGGATCAAGACCGGCATGCCGGTGCGCTACGAGAACCCGCGCGAGGTCGGTGCCGATCGCATCGTGAACGCCGTGGCGGCCTTCACGATGCTGGGCGGCCCGGTGATCGCCGTCGACTTCGGCACGGCGACCACCTTCGACTGCATCTCCGAAAAGGGCGAATACCTGGGCGGAGCCATCTTCCCCGGCGTCCACGTCTCGATGGAGGCGCTCTTCGAGCGCGCGTCGATGTTGCACCGGGTCGAGATCGCGCGACCCAAGGCCGTCATCGGCCGCACGACCACTCAGTCGATCCAGTCGGGCCTGCTCTTCGGCTACGCCGGGATGGTCGACTCCATGGTCCTGCGCATCCAAGACGAACTCGGCCCGGGCTCACGCGTCCTCGCCACCGGCGGGCTCGCGTCACGCATCGCCGCCGAGACGAAGACCATCGAACGCGTGGAGCCCTTCCTCACACTCGAGGGGCTGCGAATCCTGTTCGAAAAGAACCGGCCTGAGCGGGGCGAGCCCGACGGCAGGGAGGACGAACGATGACGGACGTAGCGGACATTCGGAACTTTGCGCTGGTCGGCCACGCCCACGACGGGAAGACCTCGGTCGGCGAGGCGCTGCTCCACGCGGCCGGCGCGACACCGGAGCTCGGCAAGGTGGACGACGGCACGTCCCACCTCGACACGCTCCCCGAAGAAAAGGATGGCCACAACCGCCACACGGTCTCGAGTTCGATCTTCGCCTTCGAGCACGACGGCAAGGCGCTCACCCTGGTCGATACGCCCGGCGACCCGAACTTCCAGGCCGATGGCCAGATCGCCCTGCGCGGCCTCGACGGCGCCGTGGTCGTGGTGTCTGCGGTCGACGGCGCGAAGGTCGGAACGGACCGGATGGCCCGCGAAGCCAAGGAGTCCGGCGCGGCCTGCATCGCCTTCATCAACGGCATGGACCGCGAGCGTGCCGATTTCGATGCGGCCATCGAATCCCTCGCCAAGCTCGGCTTGAACCCGGTGCCCCTGGCCCTGCCGGTCGGGGCGGGCGAGGGCCTGAAGGGCGTGGTGGACCTCCTGGAGATGAAGGACGTCCCCGCCGAGATGAAGGACGCCGCCGACGCGGCGCGCCAGCAGTTGGTCGAATCCGCCGCGGAGTGCGACGACGAACTGCTCGAGAAGTACCTCGAAGAAGGGGAGATCTCCGAGGAAGAAGCCCTGCGCGGCCTGATCACTGGCGTCCACGCAGGCCAGGTCCTGCCCGTGCTGTGCGGCGCCGCAAACCGCGAGATCGGCATCGCGCCCCTCCTGCGAGCGATCGGCCAGCTGCTGCCCTCCCCGGCCGACCGAGGCGCCTGGTCGGCCCAGCCGATGGAAGGCGAAGGCGAGCTGGAGCTTTCCCCCGAGGCCAGCGCCCCCCTGTCGGCGCTGGTCCTCAAGACCTGCATCGACCGCTACTCCGGCACGCTCTCCATGGTTCGTGTGGTCTCGGGAACGTTGAAGGGCGATGGCCAGATCCTCGACGCCACCACGGGCGAGAGGGTGCGCGTGGGAAAGCTGCTGAAGCCCGCGGGCGCCGAGCACAGCGAGATCTCCGAAGCCCGGCCCGGCCAGATCGTCGCCCTCGCCAAACTCAAGGATGTCCACACCGGCCACTCGCTCACCGCCGAAAAGGGCGGTGCCCGCCTCCCGGAACTGCCCATCCCCGAGGGCGTGCTTTCCTATGCCATCTCCGCGAAAACGAAGGGAGACGAGGATAAAGTCCACGCCTCGCTCGGCCGACTCGTGGAGGAGGATCCGGCCCTTCGGCTCGGCCGTGAGGCCTCGACGGGGGAGTTCCTCCTCACCGGCATGGGCGAGCTGCACATCCGGACGACGGTGCAGAAGCTCAAGCGATTGTTCGACGTGGAAGTAGAGCTGAAGACCCCGAAAGTCCCCTATCGCGAGACCGTGACGCGCAAGGCGGAGCACATCGAGGGGAAGCTCAAGAAACAGACGGGCGGCAAGGGAATGTTCGGCGTCTGCTTCCTGACGGTGGAGCCCATGGAGCGCGGCAGCGGTTTCGAATTCGCGGATGAGATCGTGGGCGGCTCCATCCCCCGTTCGCTCATTCCCGCCGTGGAGAAGGGCGTGCTCGAAGCGATGGAACGGGGGGGGCCCCTCGCAGGCTACCCGGTCGTCGACATCCGCGTCCGCTGCACCGACGGCAAGCATCACTCCGTCGACTCGAACGAGATGGCGTTCAAGCTGGCGGGTTCGTCCGGCTTCCGCGCCGCCGTCGAGGCGGCCCGGCCGACCCTGTTGGAGCCGATCATGAACCTCGAGGTCACCGCACCCGACGATGCCGTCGGCGATGTCATGGGCGACCTGTCGAGCCGACGCGGACGCGTGCAATCGAGCGAGGCGCGCGGCAACGCGACGGTCATCCAGGCGATCGTCCCGATGTCGGAGATTCTCGAATACCAGAGCACCCTGACCAGCATCACCGGCGGTCAGGGTGCGTTTCATATGGAATTCTCCCACTACGACGAGGCGCCCGCTCAGGTGCGCGACCGAGTCGTGGAGGAGACACGGAAGGAGCGCGAAGCCGAACCCTCGTGAGCCTCACGGCCGCGGGTTCGGCACGCGCTTCGTCCACCGGGGGGTGACGCAAGCGATGTCCGAGGCGGGCAAGCAGAAGATCAAGCTCCAGCTATCGCCGGAGGCCGAGAAGTATTGCCGTGCCGATGCGCCCGTGGAGGCGCGGCGCATGGCCGCGGGTGGCGCCCTGCCCCTGGGCGGACCCGAGCTCGCCACCGTCCTGTTCGTCCTGTGTCACGACGACGACACCGAGGTCAAGAGCCGCGCACGACAGAGCCTGGAGGGTCTGCCCCAATCCGTGCGCGACCCCGTGCTCTCGGGGCCGGCCCACCCGGCCGTGCTGTCCTACCTCGCGAACGTCCACGCGAACGATGCGGAGGCGTGCGAAAAACTCGCCCTCAACCCGGCCTGCGACGACGGGACGGTCGAGTTCCTGGCGAGCCAGCCGCACCGACGCGTGGTCGACATCATCTGCAACAACCAGCAGCGCCTGCTCCGTCACCCGCCGATCGTGGACGCCCTCGGCGACAACCCGCTCACCGGCCGCGCCCAGATCGACCGGATCCTCTCCTTCCTGGGCCTCGAACGGGACGACGACGACGTGCTCGACAGCGCCGACCGCATCGACGACTGGCCCGACGCGGAGGAGATCACCGACAAGGCCGCCAAGGCCGCGCTCTCGGCGCTGCTCGGAGACGACGCTTCCGACTTCGGCGCGACCCTGGTCGAGGAAGCCGAGGAGGAGATCAGCGAAGAAGACCGCGGCAACCTCTACAAGCGGATTGGGACGATGTCCGTGATGCAGAAGATCAAGCTCGCCCGCATGGGGAACAAGGAAGCGCGCGGGCTGCTGATCCGGGACAAGAACAAGATCGTCGCCACGGCCGCGATCCGCAGCCCCCGGATCAACGACAGCGAGATCGCCACCTATGCGAAATCTCGCAACCTGTGCGACGAGGTGATCCGCGCGATCGCTGCGAACCGCGAGTGGACGCGCAGCTACCAGGTGAAGCTCGGGCTCGCGACGAACCCGAAGTGTGCGCCGCCGACGGCCATGAAGTTCCTGATCCACCTCCAGGACCGCGACCTGCGCCAGATCATGAAGAGTCGCGACGTGCCCTCGGCCATCTCGACCCACGCCCGCCGCATCCTCAGCAAGAAGGGGAAGGTCTAGTGGGCGGCGAGGTCGTCGACGCACGCATCCTCTACTGGGGGCCCGCGGGTTCGGGCAAATCGGCGAACCTCGAGTACATCCACGGCAAACTGCGGCCCGACCACCGGGGTGACCTCCAACACATCGCCACCGCCGAGGACCCGGGCGTCCACTACGAGCTGCTGCCCATCGAGCTCGGCAAGATCTCGGGCGTGCGCACGCGGCTCCAGGTCGTCGCCGCACCGGGCGACCCGGCCCAGGAGGCCACGCGCCAGCAGTTGATGGACCAGGTGGACGGCGTCGTGTTCGTGCTCGATGCGCGCCGCGAGCGCATGGACGCGAACCTCGCGTCCCTCGAAGAGTTGCGGCGCCAGCTCGACCGCTACGGGCGGGCCCTCGAAGACGTCCCGATCGTGCTGCAATACAACCGCCGAGACGAGGCCGACGATCTCGCGGTCGAAGACCTGCACCGCAAGATGGGCCTTCGCGCGGCGGCCTTCGAGGCCATCGCACCGCGCGGCATCGGGGTGCTCGAGAGCCTGACGACGATCTCCAAGCGCGTGGTCCGAAACCGGCGCGAGGCGGCCGGCCTGACCCAACCGCCCGGCTCCGTGAGCCTCCCGCCGACCGCGAACGTCGCGCCGCTCGCCGACCCGCCCGCGGAAGAGACCCTGGGCCTCGAAAACAGCGCGCCGATCCTCGAAGTGCCGCCGCTCGAGGTCGAAGGCGAACACACCGTCCCCGAAGACCACACGGTGCCCGAGGCCCAGACGATTCCGGAGGCCCAGACCGTCCCCGAGGCAGAATATCCGGGAGCCCAGACCCTGCCGGGCGAACACACCCTGCCCGAAGAACACACCCTCCCCGAGGCGGAGGAGAAGACCCTCCCGGAGGACGGACCGCCCGACTCGATGGCCCAGGCCATCGATCTCGCTGCGCGCCGCGCCGAGCGCGTCTTCGACGAGAACTGGGACGACGCCACGGGCGGGCTCGACGCCCGCACGGGCGACCCCGGCGAACTCTCGCTCCAGATCATCGCCGCCGGCGAGCCCGTCGTGGAAGGCGGCCGTCGCCTGCGCGTCCCGTTGCGGCTCGTCGATCAGGACGGCCGGCAAGGCGAATGCGTCCTGACGCTGGATCTCTCGGCGATCCGCTCCGATTGAGCCCAAGACCGCGAGCAGGTTGCGCGTGGGCAACGCGCAAGCCGGCTGCAACCCCTGTCCCACCCGGCTACGCCCGTTGCAGAAACTCCGGAAGTTGCCGGATGCGTCACGCACGCGAGGATCCGAGCCACTCACTCGCGTAGAACTCCATCCGTCCCGCGGAAAGACCCGGCTGGGACGAGACGAGGCCATGATGCGCAGGCGCGTCGCCATTCACGGGGCCACCGAAGAGGCACTTCGCCTGGTTCCGACCCTCGAGGCGGACCCAGACGTCGAGATCGTCTTGATCTTCGACGAGGATCTCGACGCCGCCCGAGCGCGCTGGGCGCGGATCGACCCCGAACGCGCCCGGGCCGGCAACGACCGTCTGAGCGACGACCCCGACGCCTTCGAGCGGCTGCGCATCCACACCGTCGTAGATGCCGCGCGCGACTTCGCCTCCCTGCGCCCGGCCGCCGCGCGCGGCGACATTCGCGTCCTCTCCCCGCTCGGCGCCCGACTCCTGTGGGGGCCCGTCGACCAGCCGCGCGAGCGCCAGGCCGAGCTGTTGCGGGCTCTGCGCGAGATCGTCGACTCTCTCGACCTCTCGGCCGACGCCGACACCGTGATCGAGCGCGTACTCGACGTGGCCATGGGGGCCACCCGGGCCGATACGGGCTCGGTCATGCTCCTCGATGCCGAAGACGGCACGCTCCACGTACGCCACGCCGTCGGGATCGAGCCGGAGCTCTGGCACAAGATCCGCGTGCCCCTGGGCGAGGGCATCGCGGGCCGAGCCGCCGCCGATGGCACCGCCCTGCGCGTCTCGGGCCGGGCCGACGCCAACGCCTTCCAGCTCGTGCGCGAGCGCGTCGACGTGGAGGCCGCCCTCGCCGTCCCGCTCACCCACGCCGGCGAGACCCTTGGGGTTCTCAACCTCTCACACCACGCCGACCCCGACGCACTCCCCGAGAGCGACCTCGGTTTCGTCGAACAACTCGCCTCCCTGGCGGGCGCTTTGATCGTTCGCGCGCGCGAACAGGACCGCTACCGGGACCGCGCCGGCCGCTACGACGCGCTCCACGACCTCCACGCCGTGCTCGGCGACCGCACTGCACTCCTCGAAGAGCGGCTGCAGCGCCTCTGTCGGAGCCTCGCGCGCCGCGTCGGCGGCGGGATCGTGACGCTCTACCTCTACGACCGCGACGAGACGACCCTGCGACTCGAAGCCACGTCGCTCTCCGGGGGCGGTTTCGGCGGCGAGTACCGGGTGGAGATCGGCCAGGGGATCGACGGTGGCGCCGCGCGCGACCGCGAGCCGGCCTGGCTGCGCCACGCGAGCGGTCGGCTCGCCTACGCCGCCCTGCCGCTCGTCACCGCCGACGGCCTCGTCGGCCTGCTCTCGATCCAGACCGGCGAGCGTCCGAACCTGCTGGGCTCCCGACCCGAACGGGCGCTGGCCGAGATCGCGTCCTCGGCCGCCGCCGAGGTGGCCAACGCCGAGCGCGAGGCCAAACTCGCGACGCGCGCGACCCGCATCAGCGCGATGAACGAACTCGCGCTCCAAATCCTGCGCAAGCCCGAACCGAACGAAGTCATCCGCCAGGCCTCCGGCTCGATCGCCATGATCCTCGAGTGCGACCACGTGATCCTGCGTCTGCGCGACGACACGACGGGCCGCTTCGTGATCCGCTCCTACTACGGGCCCGCCGACGGCCGACAGCAGGAGCGCCTCTTCCGCCTCGACCAGCGGCTCTCAGGCGAGGTGGTGAAGACCCGCAGCGCCGCGCGCCACCCGGACGTCAACCGCGACGATCTCAACCGGGCCATCGACGCCGGCGTGCGCTCGAGCCTGGCCGTCCCGCTCCAGCGCGATGGCCGCGTGATCGGCACCATCGCCCTCTACGACAAGGTCCCCTCCGACCGCTTCCACTCCACGGTCTTCGGCGAGGAGGATCTCGAACTCTTCGTGCAGTTCTCTTCCTATGTCGAACGCGCTCTGGCCCACGCGGCGACGCGCTCGCGGGCGGTGCACAGCCCGGGCCTCGACGAGGAGACGAACCTCCCCGATCTGAACTACCTGCACCGACGCGTCGACGAAGAACTCGCGCGCAGCGGCGAGCGCGGCGGCGCGCTGCTGCTCGGCAGTTGTCGCATCGAGAACTGGGCGGAGCTGCGCGAAGCGAGCCGGCCCGAGCAGCTCACGCGCGTCCTGCAACGTGTGGCCCAGAGCCTCGCCCGACCGCTGCGCGGCTTCGACGTCCTGGCCCGCAGCGGCGAGTGCGAGTTCCGCTTCCTGATGCCCGACCCCGAGCCCGCCCCGGGCGAGTCGGTCTCGCGCCTGGCGCGGGAGGTGGCCGAGGCCATCAGCTCCGACGACAGCCTGAACGCGCCGTGCCGGATCGCCCTGGCCTTCGGCTATGCGGTGTTCCCGGACGACGCGGAGGACCGCGACGCGCTGCTCCGTCAGGCCGCAGCACCGCGCATTCGCATGGTCTGAGCCCAACCGCCTGGGGTGGGCCCGAGCTCAGTCCTTGTAGGCGTCGATCAGGATGTCGGCGACCTCGGGCCGCATGATGCGCGCGTCGGGCCGCTCGCCGCCCTTCAACTGCTCGCGCACCTTGGTCCCGCTGATGCCGTAGGGCTTCTCGTCCGCATGATTCTCCGTGAGGTCCACGCGACCGAGCGACTCGTAGAACGCCGCGAAGCCGATCTTGCACGGCTGGATGTGCAGCTCGCCGGCAAGGTTGTCGAAGATCTCCTGGGCATCGAAGTCGCCCCAGATCGGCGAGCCGTCGAAGTACGGGGCATCCGCATGCTTGCGGCCGATCACGAGATCGCTGAAGCCGTAGTTCTGGCGATAGACCGCGTGCATGATCGCCTCGCGCGGACCGCCGTAGAACATCTTGATGTCGAGACCGAGCAGCTCGAAGACCTCGGCCAGGCCCCAGCCCGCCTTGGCCCAGAGGCTCTCGTCCAAGTCGCCCTCACCGAGCAACTCGAGGTCGTGGAGGGTCTCGTAGCAACGCATGCGCGTCGCGGCGGGGACGTCGTCGCCCTTCAGCTCTCCGACCAGCGGGTTCAGCACCACGCCCGTGAAGTGGCCCTCCCCGGTGACGCGCTCGGCGCCGGCCACGAGCGCGTACTCGTGGGCTCGGTGCAGCGGGTTGCGCGTCTGAAAGGCCAGCGCCCGCTCCCACTTCCGGTCGCGGATGAACGCGCGGGTCATGCGCGGCGAGAGCATGTACTGGGAGTACGCCTCGGGGAAGCGCTGGGGCAACGTGCGGATCGAACCCCCGAGGAGCTTCGTGCGCTCGTCGTCGGTGGCTTGGGCGCCGCCCGGGTGATCCGTGCGCTCGGTGCCGTAGACGCCCTTTACGTAGGCCGCCTTGTCCCATTCGAAGACCTCGAGGCCCTCGACCACGGCCACGATCTCACCGGCCTCGTTCTCGAGCGCCACGGAGCCGCCCGGCGAAAGTGCTTCCGCCTCGGCGTCGGTCACGGGAAGCGACAGCGGGATGCCCCAGGCGTAGGGCTTGCCGTCAGCGATCACCACGGCCTCGTCGAGGACGCGGCGCCAGGCCACCTCGCCCATGGGCCCTTCCAGGGGCGAGAGGGCGCCGTCGCCAAACCGGTAGACGGTCGACAGGTCCGCCCGGCGGACCTGAGCGCGGGGGAGGCCTTCGACGCCCGCGAGGAATTCCTTGCGATCCCGCAGCGAAACGCTGCGATCTACCGGCTCGGCGAGGCCGCCATGAACCGGGACCAGATCTCTCGTGTCGGTCTTCGAGGCCATGAACTCCAACTCCTCTCGCTCCGGCGACTCGTGCGGGGCGTTCGCGGTGGGGGGTGTAGCACGCAGCGCCCGGGGTGCAGCACCGCGCAGCCGGGGTGCAACTTCGAGCACCCTCGCGGGCGGCTACCAGACCGGCATGGTTCCGTCTGCGTCCTCGATGAGTAGACGGTCGCCGCTGCCATCCATGGCGCGGATCCGGATCTGTTGGCGGTCGTTCGCTTCGGCCATGTAGGCCACGTACTGCCCGTCCGGTGAGATCGTCGGGTGCCGCTCGTCGGCCAGACCCTGAACGGCGTGGCCGAGCGCGGTCTTCCCCGTCCCATCGGGCCGCATCCGCCAGAGGCGCCAGCCCGGCCCGCGCTCGCGGCTGTAGACGACCCAGTCGCCGCGTGGGGAGAAGCGCGCCTCGCGACCCCGTGCGATCACGCGCGGCTCCGAGTGCTCTTCGAGCACGTCCAGGGCCTTGATGACGGGAGCCCCGTTGCTCAGAACGCCCTCGAAGAGGATCACCTTGCCGTCGGGCGACCAGCGGACGGCGTTGTCCCGGGGCCCCTTCGTGAGCTGCCGGGCGACAGCGCCGCCGCCGCCCGTCATCCAAAGCATCGTCTCCACGCCCGCCTGCGTCCGCCGGACGTCCGCGTAGGCCACTCGACCGCTCGGTGCGTAGGCGCCGCTGATCTGGACGGCGCCCGGCGGGCCCGCGACGGCCTGGGCGACCTCTTTGCGTGGGACCGAATAGTCGAAGAGCCGCGGCACGCCGCGCTGCCCGCTCGCGACCAGCAGCCGCGTCCGGTCCTGGCTCCAATCGCAAGGCAGAGCGCCGGGAATGAACGCATCGATCAGCTCGACTCGTTGGGTGCGCGGGTGGTAGAGGGCGAGCCGGCCCTGGAGCTCGGGCTTCATGTCTTTCGATATGCCGCGAATCCGGCCGAGCATGTTCTCGAGCTCGTTGAGCTTCATGACGCCCTTGCCCGACTTCGCCTGCTCGCCGCGCCGACGCTGCAGGAGATCCGCCCGGTCGCGCCCCTGCGCGGACGTGCGATGGATGAACGCCAGGGGCGTCTCCGGCAGGCTCTCCGTCGGGAGCGGCATCGCGCAGGCCGTGAGCCCGGCCAGCGCCGCAAAGGCCAAGACGCGCAGGAGTCTCACGAGGGCAGCGACTCCACGCGGTGGCCCGTGAGCTCGCCCTCGGGGCTCGGCCGGAACAAGCCCAGCTCATGGACCTGACGCCCCAACACCGAGACGACGAGGTGGTCGGCCCGTGGGAAGGGAAAGCCCGGCTGGGTCGCGAAGCGGCGATCCATCTCGGAGAAGTAAGCCGCCGCTCCGACGTGGGAGTGATAGACCACCGTCACCTCGAGCCCCGCGGCCTCCGCCTCCGCCGCGGCACTCAACAGCTCGCGCGGGTCGATGTAGAAACCGTCCCGGTTGGTCCTCGGGAACGCTTTGGAGTCTTCCTGGTGCATTCGATCCATCACGTTGTGGCAGCGGTATACCGGCCCGAAGCGTCCGGCCCCTCCGCCCTCGAGCCCGATGCCCGTGCCGAAGACGAGGCCGCAGCACTCCTCCGGGACCGCCTCCAACGCGTGGGAGCGGATCTCGTGGAGGACGCCTTCGGCCATGCCGACGGCCGGTCGCTGCGGTTCGATTTCGATTCTTTCGACCACCGCTTCGGGCTCGGTCAACGCGAGCCTCGGGTCGGCTGCGAAGAGCGGCTCAGTCTAGGCGAGACACCGTTGTTCTGCACGAGGCCCACGACGTCGTTCTGCACGAGGCCCACGACCGTCAGCGCTCGCTCAGATGACGTAGGTATGGGAGTCGGCATCGGCTCGTTTCACGGCGCGCCGCGCGGCTTCGCGACACAGACTCTCGAGGGTGGTCGTGGCGAGGCTTCGAGCCACGCCTTCGGCCACACCCTCCCAGAGGAAACCGGGCCGGGACGCCTGGACGGGCCGACGCCCCCGAGGCTCCAGGGTCGGCACGAGGCTGCGCGACAGCGGGCCCTCGATCGCCTCGACGATGTCGAGCAGCGTGATCTCCGCGGGCGCCCGGGAAAGCCGGTATCCGCCTCCGGGACCCCGTTTCCCCTCCACGAGCCGAGCCCGGCGCAGGCGCTGGAAGATCTGCTCGAGGTAGCGCGTGGGGATCTGTTGGCGCTCACCGATCACCCGCACCTGAACCGGCGTCTCGCGGCCGTTGTAGGCGAGATCGAACATCGCGTAGACACCGTATTGGACCTGGAGCGACCAGCGCACAGCCGTGAGAGTAGAGGAAAGCCCGGCAGGACGTGATAACGTCGGGGCGTTCCTCCCCCCCAGCCCGGACCGGGCGCCCCAGCTCCGAAGGTCCAGCGGCTTGAGTTCCATCTCTGCGCTGCGCGCCCGAATCGGGCGCGACGGCATACTCGACGACGCCCTGTGCCACGAGCAGCTCCTGCCCGAGCGCGACCCCGAGTGGGCCGACGCCCTGCCGGCGGGCTTCGAGCTGTTGAAGCCCGTGCTCGAGGCGCGCGGGATCGAACACGTCTACACGCACCAGGCCCGGGCCTTGGAGCACATCGACCGCGGCGAGAACGTGGCACTCGCCACGGCGACCGCCAGCGGCAAGAGCCTCGTCTACAACCTGCCGGCCCTGCGCTCCGCGTTGGCCGACCCGCCTCGGCGTGCGCTCTATCTCTTTCCGTTGAAGGCCCTGGCGCGCGACCAGCAACTGGGACTCGAAGGCGATGCGTCGGCGCTTGGCGTGCCGGTGGATGTCGCGATCTACGACGGCGACACCCCGCAGGGTCAGCGGCGGAAGATCCGCAAGAACCCGCCGCGCATCCTCATCACGACGCCCGACATGCTGCACGCCGGCATCTTGCCCAACCACATGAGCTGGGAGGCATTCTTCCGCGACCTGTCCCTCATCGTGGTGGACGAGCTGCACACCTACCGCGGTGTGTTCGGCTCCCATGTGGCTCAAGTGCTGCGCCGGCTGCTGCGCGTGGCGAAGTTCCACGGCCGCAAGCCCCAGGTCGTGGCCGCTTCGGCGACGATCGGGAACCCCGGCGAACTGGCCCGGTCTCTCACCGGCCTGCCCTTCCAGGTCGTGGCCCAGGACGGTGCGCCGCGCACGCGCCGCCACCTCTGGGTCTTCAACCCCGACGGCTCCCCTTACACCGCCGCGGCGCGCCTGTTCCGCGCGTCGATCCGCTGCGGCCTGCGCACGCTCGCCTTCACCAAGGCGCGTCGAATCACGGAGCTGATGCACACCTGGGTGACGAACGGCGCGAGATCGAGAAGCGGTTGTTCGCCGGAGACCTGCTGGGTGTGATCTCGACCTCGGCCCTCGAGATGGGGATCGACGTCGGTGCACTCGACGTCTGCATCCTCGTGGGATACCCGGGCAGCCAGGTCTCGTTGTGGCAGCGCGGCGGGCGAGTGGGCCGGGAACGCGAGGCGGCCATCGCCATCGTGGCCCAACCCGATGCCCTCGATCAGTACCTCGTGCACCACCCCGACTTGCTCGTGGACCACCGCTTCGAGCACGCCGTGGTCGACCCGGGGAACCAGGAGTTGCTCGCGGCCCATCTCCCCTGCGCCGCCGTGGAGATCCCGCTCCGGGGCGACGAACCCTGGGTCTCCGAGCCCGCGGTCGCCACCGCGATCCGACGGCTCGAAGGAGAAGGCGCACTGCTCGAGAGCGAAACCGGCCGTGAGTGGTTCGCAGCGCGCCGCCGGCCCCACCGGGAGGTGTCGCTGCGCAACATCGGCACCGGCTTCACGATCGAAGAAGCGGCCGAAGGCGACGCCCGGCCGCGGACGGTGGGCTCGGTGGGAGGCGGCCTCGTCTACTCCGAATGCCACGAGGGCGCCATCTATCTGCACCGTGGCCGCCAGTTCCTCGTGACGCGACTCGACGAGGTCGAGCGCACGGTCACCGTGCGGCCCGTCCAGGTGCCCTACTACACACGGGCCGTCTCGGAGAAGGAGACGGAGATCCTCTCCCGCGATCGCGCACGCCCGGCCGGCAGCTTCCTGCTCGTGGAAGGGCGCGTGAAGGTGACGACCTTCATCCGGGGATACGAGCGGCGGCGCATCCATGGCCAGGATCTGCTGGGGACCGAGCCCCTCGATCTGCCGCCGAGTTCCTTCGAAACCCACGGGCTCTGGCTCGAGATCCCCGACGAGATCCCGGCCGCCCTCAAGGCTGAGAAGCTGCACCCGATGGGTGGCATCCACGGCATCGAGCACGCAGCCCTCGCGCTGTTCCCGCTCTTTGCCCTGTGCGATCGGTTCGACGTGGCCGGCATCTCGACCACGAGCCATCCCCAACTCAAGAAGGCCGCGATCTTCCTCTACGACGGAACGCCCGGCGGGCTCGGCCTCGTGGCGAGCCTGTTCGATCGCTTCGAGACCCTGCTCGAGACGACCCTCGAACGCATCGCAGATTGCGAGTGCGAAGCGGGCTGCCCGGCCTGCATCCACTCGCCGCGCTGCGGCAGTGGCAACCGCCCCCTCGACAAGGCGGCCTCGGTGAAGGCTCTGCAGCTGCTGCTCGGCCACGAGCCACTCCCGGAGATCGTCGAGCCCGCCCTGCTCGAGGCCGCAAGCCCGGAGCCGACCGAGCTGGCGCCCGGCGCCGAGGCGTCGCTCGACGAGCCGACACCCCGCGTCGTGTTCTTCGATCTCGAGACCCAGCGCTCGGCCGCGGACGTCGGCGGCTGGCACAACGCACACCTGATGCGCGTCGCCCTGGCGGTCACTTGGGATTCGCGCACCGGTGGCTTCCGGTGCTTCCGCGAGGGCGAGGTGCACGCGCTGCTCGAGCAGTTGGCGGAAGCCGACCTGGTCATCGGGTTCAACATCCGCCGCTTCGACTACAAGGTGCTGCGCGGCTACACCGACCTCGACTTCGACACCCTGGCGACCTTCGACATGCTCGACGCCATCCATGCACGTTTGGGCTACCGGCTCTCGCTCGCACACCTCGCCGAGCAGACCCTCGGCGTCGGCAAGTCGGGCGACGGGCTCCAATCGATCGAATGGTGGCGCGAGGGCCGCCATGACCTGGTGGAGTCCTACTGCCAACGCGATGTCGAGATCCTGCGTGAGCTCTTCGAACACGCCAGCCGGGAGGGCCATTTGATCTTTCAGACGCGCGACGAGCAGCGCGTGAAGCTGCCGGCACCGTGGTGCCTCGACGAGCTGGTGGAGGCGGCCGCTGCAACCCGGGTCGCTGCCACCCGCCGGACTGCGGTCACCGCCGCCGGGGCACCGTCGTGAGCGGCCCCACGAACTGGGCGCGCACGCGCAGCCTCTTCCCCGTCACCCGGGAACTCGTCTATCTGAACCACGCCGGCGTGGCGCCGATTTCGACCCGGGCTGCAGAGGCGCTCGCACGCTACGCGGCGGAGGCCACCCGGCGGGGCGCCTTCCGCTACGACGCGTTCTACGACAGCGAGATCGAGCGGGTGCGTGGCCGCGCCGCGACGCTGCTCGGGGCGAAGAGCGAGGAGATCGCCTTCGTCAAGAACACGACCGAAGGCCTCGGCTTCGTGGCCCAGGGCCTCGATTGGCGACCGGGCGATCGCATCCTCGGCTGCGATCTCGAATACCCCTCCAACGTCTACCCGTGGTGGGCCCTGCGCGAGCGCGGCGTGGAAACGACGCTACTGCCCGGGCGCGACGGCCGCCTGCCTCTCGAAGTCGTGGAAGCCGCACTCGCCGACCCATCCGTGCGCATGCTGGCCCTCTCCTCCGTGGAGTTCGGCAGCGGCGCGCGCAACGACCTCGCCGCCCTCGGCGCTCTGTGTCGTGAGCGCGGCGTACTCTTCTGCGTCGACGGGATCCAGAGCCTCGGCGTCCTACCCCTCGACGTCGGCGCCCTCGGCGTCGACTTCCTCTCGGCCGACGGGCACAAGTGGCTTTGCTCGGTCGAAGGCTGCGGGGTCTTCTACTGCTCTGCAGCCCTGCAGGAGCGCCTGCGGCCCAAGGTCATCGGCTGGCGCAGCGTCGCGAACAACCACGATTTCGACACGTATCAGACGGAGCTTCAGCCCTCGGCGGTGCGTTATGAGGAGGGGACGCCGAACACGGGCGGCATCTTCGCGCTGGGAGCCGCCATCGACCTGATCCTGGAGCTCGGGGTGGACGCCATCGCCGAGCGGGTCCTGGGCCTGACGCAGCGGCTCGTAGAGGGCCTCCAGGAGCGCGGCGCACACGTCGTGAGCCCCCGCGGGCCCGAGGCCTCGGGCATCGTGGCATTCCGCTGGGGCGAGGAGTCGATCCGGCGGACCGTGCGGCGCCTCGCCGACGCGAAGATGTGCCTCGCCGCGCGGCGCGGCTCGGTGCGCGCTTCGCCTCACTTCTACAACGACGAGGGCGAGATCGACGCCCTGCTCGCCGCACTCGAAGCCTAGATGCAAGACGGGGCCGCAGCGTGATGCTGCGACCCCGTCGAGGAGTTCGGCTGAAGAAGGTTCCGGCTAGCTCTTGCGAAGACGCGTGGCGCCGAACCCGACGATGGCCAGACCGGCGAGGTAGAGCGGGCGGGCCGAGGGTTCCGGGATCGGTGCGCTCAGCTCGAGCCGGAGATCGATGCCACGAGCACCTCCCGTCGGGTCGGCGGCCAGGTCGAAGGCCTCGCCGAACGTGTCGGCCGTGCCATCGAAAGCGGCGAAGTCAGTGTTGGGGTTGGTGGAGCCCCAGAGCGTCAAGAACACGCCGGACAGGGAGTTCGGAGGCAGCCCCGCGCCCGAATAATTGTCGCGGTTCTCGAA
>JAFDDA010000069.1 GCA_019311105.1 Deltaproteobacteria bacterium | reverse complement strand
GACCTTGCGGCTGTAGGGCCAGTCGTTGCCGTGATGCGGGTAGTCGGTCGACCACGCCATGTTCGCCACGCCGACATCGTAGCGGTTCTTGATGCCCACCCGATCGTGGATGAACGTGCAGCACCAGTTCGAGTGGAAGTACTCGCTCGGAAGTCGCTTGATTGCGATGCCGGTGTGGGAGCGGTTGCGCCAGTAGAAGTTGTCGATCTGCTCGAGACACGCCGGGATCCAGCCCACGTCGGTCTCCACGCCCAGGAACTTCAGCTTCGGGAAGCGATCGTGGACGCCGCCCATGATGAGCTCGCACATCACCTCGGGGAACATCGACATCCCGGCGAGCGCCATGTTCGCGATCGCCCCCGGGCCTTCCAGAACACCCGTGCTCTGCCGGTTCGGTCGCATGATGCGGATGTGGATGCTGATCGGCATCTCGAGCTCTTCGGCGACGGCAAAGAACTTGTCGTCGTCGGAGCCGAGGGTGTCGCCGCCGCCGGGCCAGGCGGTGAGGATCGTCCCTCGCATGCCCTTCTCCTTGCAGCGCCGCAGCTCGGTGATGGCTTCGTCGACTCCGAGGTTCGGCATCTGGGCCAGGCCATACAGCCGCTCGGGGTCGTTGGCGGCGAACTCTTCGTGGACCCAATCGTTGTAGGCTTGAACTCCCGCGCGGTGGAAATCGACGTCCTGGTTTCCCATGAAGTGATACATGGTGCGCTGAGACGGATAGAGGATCTCCGCATCCACACCGTCGAAGTCCATGTCTTCGAGGCGCGCCTTGCCGTCCCAGCAACCCTTTCGGATCGTTTCGTAGGTATAGCCCCGCCATTTGATGTCTTCGAAGCGCATGCCCGGCGTCGCGACGAGGCCGAGATACATGAGGGGCTTGCCCTCGCCGAAGGCCCAGGCATCACCGCCCTCTTCATCTTTCACGAGTTGCGGCGCACGATCGTGATACGCCTTCGGCAACCACGTTTCCCAGATGTGGGGCGGCTCGACGGTGTGGCAGTCCGCGTCGATGAGTCGGTACTCGCGCATGGCTGGGTCTCCTCAACCAGAAATCTGACGGACCGTCAGATTCTATGGCAGAACTGCCGAGAAGGGAAGCAACTCGACTGGAGAGGGTGGTTTGGCGACCCCTGCCCGTGCGCCTACTCTGCGCCCCATGCCGATCGAACGCTTCTCGCACCTCGGTCTCTGCGTGGCAGACATCGATGCCTCGCTCCGGTTCTATCGCGATGTGCTCGGCTTCCGCGAGCGCACGCGCATCGAGGTCTCGGGCGGGCTGGCCGAGCGTCTCTTGCAACTTCCGAGCCTCGAGCTCGGCGCCGTCTACCTCGAGCGCGACGGGCTGCGCCTCGAGCTGCTGCACTTCGCATCGCCCGGCCACACCGGCGAGCCCGTTGCGCGCCCCATGAACGGCCTCGGCCTGACGCATCTCTCGCTACGGGTCTCCGATGTCGACGCCGTGCTCGACCGGGTCCTCGACGCCGGGGGGCGCGTGCTGGAAGAGACGCGAATGGAAGCGCCGGGTGGAGCCGTCGTCGCGGTCTTCGTTCTCGACCCGGACGGCACGCGCATCGAGCTCGTTCAATCGCCGGGCGACGTCTCGAAGCTACCGGGCGAGTAGAGGGGTCAGAGTTCCGACAGGTCGCGCGCGGCGAGCGCTGCCCCGACGATGCCCGCCTGGTTGCGCAGCTCCGCCGGCACGATCTCGATCGGCGTGGTCAGCAGCGGGATGAAGCGATCGTGCTTCTTGCTCACGCCACCGCCGAGGATCACGAGGTCGGGCCAGAGGTGGAGGTTCAAGCGGACGAGCAGCTCGTCGATCCGCTCCGCCCACTTCTTCCAGGTGAGTTCTCGCTCTTCGCGAACCCGATCGGAGGCGCGCGCCTCGGCCGTCTTGCCCCGGACCTCGAGGTGACCGAACTCGGTGTTGGGCACGAGGCGGCCGTCGATGAAGAGCGCCGAGCCGATGCCCGTGCCGAAGGTCAGCATCAACACCACGCCCCGTCGGCCGCGCCCGGCTCCGTAGCGGATCTCCGCCAGGCCCGCGGCGTCTGCGTCGTTCAAGACGGTCGCCGGGCACGCCGTCGCCGTTGCCAATGCGTCGCGCAGGTCGGTGCCGAGCCAGCTGCGATCGAGGTTCGCGGCGGTCAAGACCCGGCCGCCGCGAACCACGCCGGGGAAACCACAGCCGATGGGGCCGTCCCAACTGAAGTGATCGACGATCTTGGCGACGGCGGCGAGAACGTTCTCCGGCGTGGAGGGTTCCGGGGTCGCGATGCGCATGCGCTCGCCGGCGAGTTCCCCCGCATCCAGTTCCACCGGCGCGCCCTTGACGCCCGAGCCGCCGATGTCGACTCCGAGGATTTCCACCGCACGCCCCTTTGGAAACGCCGTCAAGCTAACCGATGCGCCCGGGCTGCGTCACTCCGCCGGGTCGGCGTCGACGGTCGCGGTCACGATCAATACCGAGTCTCGCTGGCCGCCGCTGCGCGAACTTCCGCCCGCCAACGTGCGCGAGGTCGAGCTCGCGGCTCGTCCGATCCCGCCGACCACCGCGGGTTGGCCCGGCGTCACCACGAGGGTCGTCGTCGCACCCTGGTGCGCCACGGCACCACCGGCTCGTAGTCTCGATTGAAAGGGTCGGAGGTCGAGTCTCACGCGACCGTCTCCGAGGATGCGCGGGCGTACCTCGAGGCCCGAGTCCGCGGCCACCCGGACCGCGTCCGGGTAGCGGTGGGAGCCGATGGGCAGGGTGACTTCGCTGCCCTGGGAGATGATCGCCCACTCGCCCTCGAGGACTCGAACCGAGCTGGTGTGGCCGCTGCCGCCCGAACGGCTGGCGCCACCCAGCAGGACCGCGGCTCCCGAGCGTGTCGACTCGACGTTCCCGATGCGCACGTCGTTGCCGCCGACGCTCCAAACGACTCGATGACCTGCCGCTTCGAGATCATGGAGCGATCGCGTCTCATGTCGGACGAAGACCGTCCGCAACTTCCGATCCTGGAGTGCGAGCAGCTCGAGCGCCTGCGCGATGGCCACCCCGGAGCCGATCATGACCAGCGCGCCGGTGTTTCCATCGATGGCGACGCTGCCCTCCGGCCCGAGCGCGACCTCCACCAGCGGGCGCAGGTCGTCCCCGGCGCGATGGCGGGGGTGATAGACCTCCATGTCGGCGAAGGCCGGCACGGCGATGAGAAACAGAAGCCAGGGCGCGAGGATCTTCACGGCGGGATTCTAACGAGCGCGCCCGATGCCGTCTCGCTTGGGCGCTGCGCCCACGCGGCTCAGCGCTTCCCGCTGAGCCCGAGCCCCTGGCGAGCCACGATGCTGCGCATGATCTCGGATGTCCCGCCGCCAATCGTCTCCCACAGGCTTTGCAGCCAGAGAATCTGCACGGGCGAGTCGACGCACAGCGATTCGGGGCCACCCCACTCGAAGGCAGCGCGGGCGATCTTCTGACACACGAGCGTGTGCGCGATCTTGCTGGCCGCCGCTTCGACGGCACCGGGCCGCCCCTTCTGCATGGCGTCGAGGACGCGCAGCGCATGGACCTCGACTTCGAGGGCATCGACGGCGAGCTCCGCCAGGGTCCGACGCACGGTGGGGTCGCCGTCGAGGCCGCGGTCATGCAGCCAGCGCGTGACATCCGCGAGGTCGCGCTTCACTCGGCCTGGGGGGAACTGGATGTGGCGCTCGTCCGCCAGGGCTTCGGCCATGATCTTCCATGCGCCGTTCTCCGGGCCCACCCGGCGCTCTGCCGCGACCTCGACCGCATCGAGACGGATCTCGTTCAGCTGGTCCCCGTCGAGCGTCGGGAGCGGGCCGAGCGTCACGCCCTCGGCGTCGAGGTCGACGATCACTAGCGTCAAGCCCTCTCCGCGGCTCTCCGGAGCGCCGGTGCGGACGAGCAGCCACAGGTAGTCCATGTCCTGGGCGTAGGACTGCCAGCACTTCTCTCCGGTGACGCGGTACCCCCCACCCCCCGTGGCTTCGGCGCGGCAACGCAGGCTCGCGAGGTCACTGCCGGCCTCGGGTTCCGAGTAGCCGAGCGAGAAATGGGCGTCGCCGCTCCGAATCGCAGGGAGCCAGCGCTTCTTCTGGGCATCGGTTCCGTAGCGAAGGATCGTCTTCGCCACGATCCCCGGCCCGAGCGGATTGCGCGCGGCCCGGGCGTGGCCGACCTCGTCCCACAGCAGGTACTCGTAGGCGATCGGGCGTGCGAGCCCTCCCCATTCGACGGGCCATGTGAGGGAGAGCCAGCCGCGTTCACCCAGCGCACGAAAGAACGACTGAACGCGATCCCAGCGATGCCCCTGCACGAAGTAGGCGTCGAGGTCACGCCAGTCGTCGAGGAACTCGCGGACCTCGGCGCGAAAGCGTTCCTCTTCCGCCGAGAAGCCGGGGTTCATTCGTCGCGGTCCTCTCCGTCGTCGGGGAGTCCAGCGTTCGGGTCCGGGTCCCAGACGGGCTCGCGCTTTTCGGCGAACGCGCGCGGGCCTTCGCGGAAGTCGGGGTGCTGCCAGTGGAGCCGCAGCAAGGCCCATGCGTGTTCGAGAGCCGTGCGATAGCCATGCTCCGCGGCACCCCACACGGCTTGCTTCGAAAGCGCCATAGCCTGGGGAGAGTTCTCGAGCATCTGTTGCGCCATCTCCTCGGCGAGCGGAAGCAGGTCGGCGGGCGTCTCGACGAGCTCATCGACGAGGCCGAGCTGGTGTGCGCGTTCGGCTCCGAGCCGGTAGCGACGACCCATGAGGGTCATGCGTAAGGCCGTCCCGAGGGGCAGCCGTTTGGCGAGCCCGACGTTCTCGAGCGCGCCAACCATTCCGACGTTCACATGGGTGTCCATGAAGGCGGCGTTCCGAGAGGCGAGCACGATGTCCGCATCCACGACGAAGTGAAGGCCGCCGCCCACGCACAGGCCGTTGACCGCGCAAATCACCGGCTTCCAGACGCGGTTCTGCTGCGGCGACCAGAAGACGGCATCCTCGAGGGGGCGGTTGGCGAAGACGTCTTCCGCATCCTCCGCACTGGCCTCGGAGACGTCGAAGCCGGTGGAGAAGTGGCGCTCGCCGCGGCCCGTGACGATGGCGACGCGAATCGAGGCGTCGTCGCGGACCTCCTCCCAGATCGCCTTCATCACCCACTGCATGGCAGGCGTCAGCGAGTTGCCCCGATCGGGGCGATCGATCGTGATCGTCGCGATGCCGCCCTGCTTCTCGTAGCCGATGCCTTCCAGGGGTTTGTCGAGATCGACCTCTCGAGAGCGACTCATGGGCGGGCCTCCGCGGAGGGATGGGGGATCGGGTTGAAGGCAGCGAGCACCGCGGGGCGCGCGCCGGCATCCGACGGCGGCGCCGAGGCGACCTGCCGAATCCTGCGGGTCACGTGGAAGGCCGGGCCTTCGAGCGTGATGCCGATGGCACCGAAGACTTGATGGGCCACGTGGATCGCGTCGACGGCCGCGCGTACGGCGGACAGGCGGGCGGCCGACGCCCACGCGGCGCCGGCTTCGTCCCCGGCGTCGAGCCAATGGGCGGCGGAACGCGAGAGAATGCGCGCGCCATCCAGGGCGATCGCCGAGTCGGCAAGGGGATGGGCCACCGCCTGAAATTCGCCGATCGCGCGACCGAACTGTTTGCGCACCCGGGCGTGCCCCGCGGCATCCTCGATGAGCCTTCGACCGGCTGCAGCGAGATAGGCTGCCCGGGCTACATCCGCCGCCGCCATGGCCGCCGACACTCCCAGGAGTTCCACACCGCGGTCGAGACCCCCGCGACCCCAGGGTTCGCCGCCGAGGGTCGCGACCTCTTCGAGCGAACTCGAAGGCGCGGCGAGCCACGCGCGCTCGCCAGACGGGTCGACCTCGACGAACACGTCTGCCAACGGCGCGAAGGGCAGCTCCGGTGGCGTCGCGACACAGGCGACGGATTCCCCGGCTACCACCCGACGTCGTTCGGCCTCGGGCAACACCCGTGCGGCAAACACCGTCGCCACGAGCGGCCCCGGAAAGACGGCCTGGCCCAGCGCTTCCATGGCCGCGGCCAACTCGAGTGCCCCCCCCTCCCCTTCGGGAACTCCGATTCCGAGCACGCCCAGGCCCGCCAGCTCGCGCCATGCCGCCTGAGGAAGGGCTCCGGCCTGGGCACGCACGGCGTCGTCATCGCAACGGTCGCGACAGAACTGCGCGACGGCATCGGCCAGCGCCTGCTGGCCGTCGTCGAAATCAAGATCGAGGCTCACGACACGGGCCAACGCGAGAGGGCGACGGCACGACGGTGGGCCTCGACGCCACCGAGTTCGAGCCGAAGCGCTTGCAGACGCATGCTCGACACGTGCAAGTCGTGCTCGCGGGTGAAGCCCATGGCGCCCGAGAACTGATGGGTCTCGTCGAAGACCGTCTTGGCGGCCGCCGCTGCGTACGCGGCAGCCACGGCCGAGAGTTCTTCGGGGGCGCCGAGGTCGGCCGCCTCGAGCGCCAACCAGCGCGCACCCTCGGCCTGCACGGCGGCGTAGGCGAGGCGGTGCTGCACACCCTGGAAGCTTCCGATGGCACGACCGAACTGGCGCCGCTCCTTCACGTAGCGGAGCGTCACGTCGAGCGCGGCGCGCAAGGTCCCGGCCGTCTCCACCGCGGTAGCCACCCGCCACCAACGCCTCAACCGGTCGCCGCTGCCGGGCCCGAGGTCTTCGCCACCCCCCAGCACGCTCGAATCGATTCGACCCATTGGGAACCCGAAGTTGGAACGCACTGGGCTCGTGTCGCCCGCCGTGAGGGAGACGAGCCGCGCAGCGTCGCCATCGAGGACCAGGGCGTAGCGAGCGTGGGCGCCGAAGCGAACGGGTGCGTCCGTACCGGCGCGCGCCAGTGCCACCGGCCCGTCGAGGGTCTGCCCTTCCGAGACCTGCGGCGCCACCAGGGCCCGGGCCCCAACCGCCGCCACGGCACTCCCGCGGGCGGCGGCTTCCACCATCAGCGCCGCTTCGAGCGGCCCCGCCTCGACCCCCAGTTCGAAGAAGCCCGCCTCGACGAGGGCGCTCTCGAAGTCACCGTCGTACTCGGCCTTGGCCGCCAACGCGATGGCCCGCTCCGCGCCGGCGTGGCGTGCGACGAGCGCCTCCACCGAGTCGAGGATCGCCTTCTGGTCTTCCGAGAGTTCGAATTCCACGGCTATTCCCGCGGGAGCTCGAGAAGGTTCCGGGCCACCAGGTTCAACTGCACCTCGGTCGCACCCACCGCGACCCCCGCCGTCATCGCCCAACGGAAACGCGTGTCGGCATAGCTCCCGTACTCGAGGCTCTCCTCGCCGAAGATCTCGAGGGCGAGATCCGCGACGGCCTGCTCGGCCGTGGTTCCGGCCAGCCGCGCCACGTTGCTATCGGCGGTCGGGGGCGAGCCGTGCGCGCGCTGATCGATCACGCGGTAGGTCAAGACCCGTGCAGCCTCGCAGAGAGTTCGCGCCTCACCGAGTTTCTCCTGGACGCGCGGCTCGGCCAGCAACCCTCGTTCGCGGGCGCACTCGGCGAGGTCGTCGAGGATCAGGGCGGCGCGGTGATAGCGCGCAGCGCCCACACGCTCGAACTGGAGCGCATAGCTGACCACACTCCACCCCTCTCCTTCTGGCCCGAGGCGGCACGAGGCCGGCACGCGCACGCCGTCGAAGAAGACCTCATGGAAGTAGCGTTCGCCGACCACCGAGGGGATCTCTCGAACCTCGATCCCGGGGAGATCCATCGGGCAGAGCAGGACCGAGATCCCTTTGTGCCGGCTCGACTCCGGGTCGGTTCGAACGAGCAGAAAGCAGAAGCGCGCATGGTTCGCGTAGGACGTCCAGACCTTGGAGCCGTCGACGACGTACTCGTCGCCGTCGAGGTGTGCCGCGGTCCGAAGCGCCGCAAGGTCGCTTCCGGCCTCGGGCTCGGAGAACCCTTGACACCAGAGGACGTCGCCCCGCGAGATGAGCGGGAGGTGCAGGGCCTTCTGCGCATCACTCCCGTGCTTCATGATCGCCGGGCCGATCCAGTTGACGTTCATGTATTGCGGGCCGCGTGGCTCGCCGTTGCCCCACATCTCTTCGCCGAGGATCGCGTGGCGCCACGGCGGGGCGTCGGCGCCGCCGTACTCGGCGGGCCAGCTCTGGGTCAGCCAGCCCCGCTCGGCCAGGCGCCCACAGAACCCGCGCGAAAAGTCGGCCTGGGCATCGCTACCGGGGCCGCCCGCCGAAAGCGCCTCCCAATCGTCGGGGAGAGCCTCGGCAAGAAACGCCTGGACCTCGCGGCGATAGGCCTGTTCGTCGTCGGACCAGCCGAAATGCAAGGGACGCATCCTCCGTCGGAACGAAGACGCGATTCTATCACGAAGAACTGATGGGCCATCAGATCGTGGCCGGCGGCCACGAGCCAGTGTGGGCGGTTCGAAGCGCGCGCTAGAAGAGCCAGCGCTTCCGGTACAGCTCGGCGCGCACAGCCAGGTTGAGGGTCAGCTGTCCGACGCCGCGCAGGTCTCGCCCCGTTTCCGGGTCGATCTCCTCTTCGCGCGGATAGACCATCACATTGACGAAGCCCTCGGACTTCAGATGGTCCGACAGCTGCTCGGTGATCGCGCTGATCGCGCTCGCGTGGTAGTTCGAGTAGGGCGCGACGATCAAGCGGACCTGGGTCTGGGGCACCGGACCGGCCAGCCCGACGAAGCCCTCCGCCACCTGCCCGAGCGTCAACTTGAACTCGGCGAGTTCCGCGAGGACGGGCGAATCGTCGACGTTCGAAGAGATCTGGAGACGCAACCCGCTGATCGGATAGGCCGGGCCATCGTTCTCGGACGCCTGGAAGTTCGCCGCCGGCGCCAGGCCCTCGTGTGCAACGAGCCTCATCGGGGCTGCCAGTGCCAGGAGCATCGTCGCCGCGATCGCGATCCGCGTCTTCATGGGTCACACCTCACTCGGGTTGGGCCCGCCGTCGGGGCGGGCTTCCCGAAGTCAACCACAGATGGCTCGCAGCCGGGAGGCCCACCGCCAAATCGTCCCTGCGGGACTGGACAGGAGGAGGCAGGCTCGGAGTAGAATCGCGGTTGCGCCGTGACCCGCGGCCGGAGAACCCGCGATGCCCTTCCCCGACTACGAGCCGACCGTCCCGGTCTTCGTACGTGGGCTCGCTCGACGCCACGGCGCGCGCGAGTTGATCGTCCAGGACGACAGACGGCTTGGGTTCGCCGAAGCCGAAGCCCGCTCGGCCCGGCTCGCCCGCGAGCTGCTGGCACGCGGAGTCGCCAAGGGCGCCCGGGTCGCGATCCTCTTCCCCAACGGGCCGGAGTGGGTGGTCGCTTGGCTCGCGGCGACCCGGATCGGCGCGGTCGCCGTCCCGATCAACACGTTCTACAAGAGCCGCGAACTCGAATGGACCCTGCGCCACAGCGACGCCGACACCCTGCTCGCGGCGGCGAGCTTCCTGAGCCACGACTACCTGACACGACTCGAGGAGGCCGCACCGACGCTCGCCCGAGCAAGCGGCCCCGGGATCTTCCTCCCGGAGCTGCCGTTCCTTCGTCGCATCGTCGTTGCAGGCCCTTGTGACCGACCCTGGGCTCTCGGCTTCGAAGATCTCGAAGCGTCCGCCGGCGAGGCGGCGGGGGTCGGCCCCGCATTCCTGCGTGAGGTCGAGGCGTCCGTCCGGCCCGCCGACGAAATGGTGATGCTCTACAGCTCCGGTAGCACCGCCGACCCGAAGGCCGCGGTGCATACGCACGCCTCGGTGCTGCAGCACTCCTTCAACCTGTGCGCCCACCGCGACGTCAAGGAGAGCGATCGCGTGTGGTCGCCGATGCCGTTCTTCTGGGTGGGCGGGTTCGTGTTCGCCTTCGTCGGCAATCTCCAGGCCGGTGCGACGACCCTGTGCGAAGAGGTCTTCGACCCGGGCCGCACGCTCGCCTTTCTCGAGCGCGAGCGAGCCACCATCGCCGTCGGCTGGCCCCACTTTGGAAAGGCCCTGGCCGAGCATCCCGACGCCACGACCCGCGATCTCTCTGCCCTGCGCGCGGGCAACATCCCCGAGATCCTGCCCGAGGATGTCGTCCCGCCCGATCCGGCGCGTCGCGGCAACGCCCTCGGGATGACCGAGACCTGCGGCCCGCACACCTGGAGCGAGGGCGTGCTGCCCGAGTCCGAGGCGGGCTCATTCGGGCGCGCGGTCCCGGGCGTCGAACACAAGATCGTCGATCCGGAGACGGGCGCGGCGTTGGCGCCCGGCGAGCTGGGCGAGATCTGCGTGCGGGGCTACAACCTGATGCAGCGCTTGTACAAGACGCCGCGCGAGGAGACGTTCGACGCCGACGGCTTCTATCACACGGGCGACGCCGGCTTTTTCGACGCCCGCGGGCTGCTCTACTTCAAGGGCCGGCTCGGCGACATGATCAAATCCGCCGGCGCAAACATCACGCCGAGCGAAATCGAAGCCGTGCTGCTCTCGTATGCGGAAGTGAAGGCCGCCTTCGTCGTGGGCGTCGCAGACCCCGATCGCGGCCAGAACGTGGCCGCCGCGATCGTCGCCGATGACGGCGAGCCCCTGTCGGCCGACGAGCTGAAGCAGCGCGTGAAAGGCGATCTATCCGCCTACAAGGTGCCCAAGCACGTGTGGATCTTCCCCGACGGCACGCTGCCCTTCACCGACAGCGGCAAGATCGACAAGCGTCGACTCTCGGCCCTGCTGGAAGCGCGCATCGCTGAGGGCGACGCGGGCTAGTCGGACGCGCTGCGCAGGAGCCGCATCAAGCGGGCGACGGCCAAAGCCACGAGCCCCGCCCAGAAGATGATCACGACGGCCCCGAGCGCAGGGTTCGGTTCGCGCCCCGGGAGACCGTTGAACAAGCTGAAGAGCCAGGCATCGACGCCGCCGCCCAGCACCGTCCGAAGCCCGCCGACCGCCGGGCTCGACGCCGGCTCCGCCAGGTAGCCGAACGCCGGCTCCCAGCCGACATAGCCCATCTCGATCGCGACCTTGGCCCAGCGAGCCAGCGAGAGGCCGAGCTGGACTGCGGCACCAACGAGGGCCAACACGCCGACGGCCAGCGTCATCCCGTGCGCACGCGGCCGATCGAGCCACGGGCCCAATGGCAGCATCAAGAGCGGTGCGAGCGCGGCCACCATGCGCGAACCCGGCGCCGAAGGGAGCCCGTGCCAGAGCTCGAACTGCGAGACCAGCAACAGGATGCTCGCACTCATCGCGAGCAGCGTGGCGCCCTCGGCTCGGTGCACCCGGAGGAACGGCGGCAACGTCCACGGGAGCAGCAGCAGCAACGGCGAATAGACGAACAGGCTGCTGCCCGGCCAGAACAGCAGGCCGCGCACTCCGACGAGCGCGGGGGTCGTGAATCCGGACGACTGGTCGAGCATCGGCGACGCAAGCCAGGCGCCCCACTTCGCCTGGTTCACGCCGACATGCACGGCCGCCACCAACGTCGCGGGGATCAGGATCGCCATCGCCACGCCGGCCCACGGCACGGGCCGCCCGGCATCGCGCGCACGGGCGTGGACGGCGAAGACGACGTAGCCGACCAGGGCCACGCCCACCACCGACGCCGGGACCCGCACGAGCAGGATCGAAGACGCGAGCAGGACCCCCCACGCAAGGCTGCGCGTCGTCGCACCTTGCCGGTATCCGACGAATGCGAACAGGGCGCCGAGCATCAGCAGCGCCTCGGTCGTGTGGCGCAGGAAATACGTGGACTGGCTCGTGACCGAGGTCGTCGCCGCCAGGAGCAACGTGGCCACCAGGGCCGAACGCGTCGACGCGCCGAGCCGCCGTTCCAGCAAGAAGAAGAGTGCCACCAGGAGACCGGCCGCAAAGGCCGGGTAGAGGCTCACGAAGAAGATCTCCGGCCGCTCCACCGTGTCGATCAGGCCCGCCGGGTCGCGCCCAATCGCGCGCGCGAGTACGTCGGCGGGCACCACCGTCTTCAGCGCGGCACCCGCGCCATAGAAGGGCAACGCGAGAACCGACTGGCCTGGAGCGAAGACGCTGTAGCGGCGGCCGTCACGACCGGGATAGTCGTGGGCCAGCCCCGCGCCGCCGGTCGCGAGGGTCCCGTGGCGGTAGAGCGCCTCGGTGGTGGCAAAGACGCCGAGCTCATCGCTGCCGGAGAAGTGTCCACGTGCAAGAGGCAGGAAAAAGAGCACCGCACAGACGCCCAACCAGAGGGAAAGACGCCGATCGGCACGCCCCTCCAGGCTTCGTGTCTCGGCGTCCGGGCCGGGCATCGGGCGATCATACGGACTTCCCGAACCCGCCGCTGCCCGCTTCGGCGGATCGACGGATCGGCGGATCGTCACGCGGACGCTCGTGGTATCGTTCCGGCTTCGCGAAGCCTTGGAGAGCGCTGCCCGAGATGGAGTCGACGCGAACACCGGGCAGCCCCACAGAGGAAACTCTGCTGGGGGTCGAGGCCGCCAACCCATCGGCAACGACGGACGACCGCTTCCTGCGGTTCGGCCTCGGCCTGCTGACCCTGGCCACCCTTCAGCTCGAGCTTCTCGACGCGCGCCTGCTGTCGGTCCTGACCTGGTACCACCTCTCCTTCATGGCCGTCTCCCTGGCGATGCTGGGCATGGCGGCCGGCGCTGTGCTCGTCTTCCTCGCCGGCGACCGCGTGCACCCGGGCGCGGCGCGTCGCATCCTGGCACGCACGGCATGGCTCTTCGCGTTGGCCGTCCCCGCGACCCACTTCTGGCTCGTCCGCACACCGATCCCGTTGGTCGACGAGATGCGGCTGGCCGAGTTCCTGCCCCTCGCGCTCGCCATCGTGGTCTTGACCATCCCGTTCGTGCTCTCCGGGGCCGCCGTGACCATCGCGCTCACCCGGGTGGGCGGCCGGATCGGCGTGCTCTACGGCTTCGACTTGCTCGGCGCCGCGCTCGGCTGCCTGTTGATCGTGCCGATGCTGAACGCGCTGGACCTGATGTCGCTCGCCTGTGTCACGGCGGCGATCGCGGCCACGGCAGGCTTCTGCTTCGCGCGTTTCGCCGGAGCGAGCCGCAGCCTGGTGCACGCCGGCACCGCGGTCGCGCTCGGCCTCGGTGCCGTCGTCAACGTCGCGAACGGCTCGCCCATCGATGTGGCCTACCCCCGAGGTGGCGCCGTCCCGACGAGCAGCGCCGAGATCTCCACCTCCAACGCCCATTCCCATGTGATGGTGATGCAGCCGCGCAAGGGAAGGCCCTTCTTCTGGGGGCGAGGCGAAGGCGCCGAAGGCTACCGAGCAGTCTCGTCGATGATGCTGATCGACGGCGCGGCCGGCACCGCCGTAACGGAGTGGAGCGGCGACCGCGCCGACCTCGCCTGGGTGGCACACGACGTCACGAGCCTGCCGTACCACTTGCGCGCAGGGAACACGGCGATCATCGGTGTCGGCGGCGGCCGCGACATCCTGGCCGCCATCTGGGGCCAGAGCCGATCGATCACGGCAATCGAGCTGAACGAGATCTTCCTCGACCTGCTCGCGGGCTCCCATCGGGACTTCGCGGGCCTGGCCGGCCGCAAGGACGTTCGATTCGTCCACGGCGAAGGCCGCTCGCAGCTGACCCAGTCGCGCGAGCGTTTCGACGTGATCCAGATGTCGCTCGTCGACACCTGGGCCGCCACCGGCGCGGGCGCGTTCACGCTGAGCGAGAACGCCCTCTACACACGCGAAGGGTGGCGGGTATTCCTCGGACGTCTCCATCCCGACGGGATCCTCAGTGCGTCGCGTTGGTTCCACCCGGGGCACGTTTCGGAAACGAGCCGGCTCCTGGCCCTCGCGGTGACCACACTGCTCGACTTTGGTGCCGAGCGCCCCGCCGACCACCTCGCGCTCGTAGCACGCGGACGTGTCGCCACGCTGCTCACGTCGCCAACGCCGTTCTCGGACGCGGATCTCACTCGGATCCGCACCGTCTCGGAACAGATGGGGTTCCAGCTTCTGGTGCTCCCCGGGCAACCCGCAAAGCACGAACGGCTCCGTGCCATCGCCGAGTCCAACTCGGCCGAAGAACTGGCCGCCGCCATCGCCGACCCGCTCTTCGATTTCAGCGCACCCACGGACGACCGTCCCTACTTCTTCAACATGCTCCGGCCGAGCAGCTTCCGCAGCATCGGGAACCTCCCCAACGCCGACGTCATGTCCGGAGGCGGCGGCGTCGTCTGGGGGAACATCCGCGCCACCGCGACACTGGTCGCCCTGCTCGGAATCACGACCGTGCTGGTCATCGGGATCATCTTTCTGCCCTTGCTGATCTCGGGCTTGCCGAAGATGAGCGCCGGCACGTTCGCCTGGTCCCTGGCCTACTTCTCCCTGATCGGCGGCGGGTTCATGTTGATCCAGATCCCGCTGCTGCAACGCTTCTCGGTCCTCTTGGGCCACCCCGTCTACAGCTTTTCGGTCATCCTCTTCACGATGATCCTGTTCGCCGGGGTCGGGAGCCTGCTGTCGGACCGGCTGACGCTCGAGGGGCGGCCGTGGCCGGTCGTCCTCCCCCTGGCGATCGCGGCCCTCGTGCTGGCCGAGATGTTCGCGCTGCAGCCCCTGATCGACGCCACACTCGGCCTGGGCTTCGCGCTGCGCGCGCTGGCGGTCGTCGTCGTGGTCGCACCGGTCGCCACGCTGCTCGGGTTCTGCTTCCCGATCGGGATGCGACTCGTCGGCCAGATCTCGCAAGAAGCCACCGCGTGGATGTGGGGCGTGAACGGCGCATGCGGCGTGCTCGCTTCGATCCTCGCCGTCGTGATTTCGGTGTCGGCAGGGATCTCGACGAATCTACTCATCGCGGCGCTGCTCTACGCGCTGCTCGCCCTGCCCGCCCGCGCGTTGGCCCGCCGGGCTGCGGCGGCCTAGCCCTTCCACGGCAAGCCCCGATCGCTGCGGCCTTAGCCCTCGCCCAGGGCAAAGGCCCGGATCGCAGTCTCGAACCCCTCCGGGTTGTCCACCATGACCGAGTGCGCGGCCTGGCCGATCACCACGAGCTCGCCATTCGGGAGCACCTCTTCCATCCGGTCGGCGACTTCGGGTGAGAGCACGTCGGAAGCCGCGCCGCGCACCACGAGGCTCGGGCATGTGACCTTCGCGAGGATCTCCCAGAGGATCTTCGTCTCCTCCTCGGCGTAGGCTTCGGCCTCTTCGGCCGTACGCGACTCTTGCAGCTTCGCCATGTCGAGCCTGAGCTTGAGTTCGAAGCGCCCGTCGGCGCGCTCGCGCAGCTCGTTTCGCGCCATGCGAGCGAGAACCGACGCCTTGCCAGCCGGGTAGTTGCGCCCGAGCAGCGCGGCATACTGATCGACGGAGTCGAACACCGGCTCCTGACGCACGGCCTCGGTCGCGATGCGCGAAACCCCACGCTCGTCCAGCTCGGGCCCGACATCGACGATGATGAGCCCCGCGAGCTTGTCGAAATTTCGGCCCGTGAAGCGCATGGCGACGCGCCCACCCATCGAATGTCCACAGACGACGAGGCGTGAAATTCCAAGTGCCTCGCAGACCGCCTCGACGTCGCGCGCCATGGACTCGAACTCGTATCGCCCTTCGGAGTCGGCGTCGGAATCACCATGGCCCCGCTGATCCAAGGCGAGTACCCGGTAGTGCGGGGCGAGCACAGGGGCCACATCGTCCCAGATGTGGGCTTCATTTCCGAAGCCGTGGAGCAGGAGGAGCGGCACGCCCTCTTCGCTCCATTCGAGGAGGCGAAGCGTGAGACCATCGGCGCCGGGCACGGTTCGAGAGGTCGGTTGCATGTTCCCTTCCGGTCGTTCTGCAAAATCGGTCCGCACGTTGGTTCGTGCAGGGGCCGTGCGAACGACATTGAACCATGCCATTCGCTCCCTGCAAAGCTCGGTCTTGGCGTAGACTCGACGCATGTCCTCCCCCGCGGACACACAGGGCGGCGTCGCCGCCCGTCCCGACTCGCACAAGATCGACTCGCGCAAGATCGAGGAAGCCGTGCAGTGGCTGCGCGAGGTGGACGGCCGCCTCATGTGCAAAAGCCAGGAGCCCCGCAGCCCCGACGGGTGGGTCGCCATCGTGAGGACACCGGCGGCAACGGGGCGCAGCAGCCAGGTGATCATCGGTTTCGGCGACTCCGCCCTCACCGCCGTGGAGACCGCCCAGGAAAGCTGGGACGACGCCTGGCGGGAAGTCAGCGCGCTCCACTAGAACGCGAGCGGTTGCCGTCGTCACGGGCTCTTCGCTCGCACCCGATACAGGGACGGGTCGACGACGCGAGCCATGGCGTCCACGTCGAGCCCAGCGCCGAGGAAGGCGTCGATTCGTGCGGCGGCGCTCGACGGGTCTGCGATGAGCGTCGCGTGCGAGACCGTCAACCGATCCATGTCCGGCCGAGAGTCGAGCTTCGCTGCGGCCTGCGCGAGCTGCTGGCTCAGGATCTCTGCCAGCCGTGCATCGGAGAGCCCGCGGGTCGGCGGCGCACCCAGCTGGGCGAGCAGCGCCGATTGCGAACGGACGACCTCGCCCAGGTCGCGTTCGATCCACAGGATCCGGTAGCGCGGGCCCTCAGGAAGATGATCGACGAGTGCGTGGATGACTTTGACCGCGTGGCCTCGCGCCTCGGCGAGCCAGCCGGCATCGGCCGGCAGACGCTTGACGGCCGCCAGTTCGTAGTAGCCGCGGGGGTTGCCGGCGTCGGGCGGGCGCTCGGCGTCGGCCAGGGATGGGACGCCGCCCGCTTCGAGCATCTGCATCACGAGGGAGGTGCCGGAGCGCGGAATGCCCGACACGACGATGATCGGCTCGTCGCCTTCCATGCGGCGAAGGTAGCCACTCGGCGAGCCGAGCTAGCCGGAAACGACCGGGACCTCGATGCACTCGCCCCGATGAAGGAACCAGAGTTCGAAGCGCGGCGGCTCGCCGAGCGCGAGCGCTTCATGAACGGCGCGGACGTAGGCGCCCCCCTACGCAGCATCGTGCTCGGCGCGCTCCCGCATCCCCTCCTCGGACGTCACGCGGTCGGTCTTGTAGTCCGCGACCACCCAATCGCCGGAGTCGGGTTCTCGGTAGAGCAGGTCGATGGCGCCGACGACGTGCCCCAGGGCCTCGTCCCCCTTGCCCGGCCGCAGCAGGACCGGCAGCTCGCGGGCCACGATGTGAGCATCGATCTCACGGAGCCGCTCGCAGAGGGGCGAGGCCGCGAAGCGTTCGAGCACGGCCACCGCATCCGCCGCTGCCGCGTCGACTTCGGCCTCGCCCACCAGCGCCGGCAGCACGCGCGCCGCGTGCCGCGCCGCAGATGCCAGGGCGGCAGCCCGCTTGAGTTCCCAGCCAGGCACTCGAGCACCGGCGCAGCGAGGGCGCCATCGAGACCCGCATCGAGCAGGTCCGAGACCGCCGCGACGACCGAGCCATAGCCGTCGTCCAGGTCGTCGAGGTCCCGGCGCAGCGCGGGCACGTCGCGGGCGAGTTGACGCACGAGGACCGGCAGCAGCTCGGCCCCGACGGGCACGCGCTCGCCGGCCTGTTCGAGAATCTGGAGTGCGACGCCGAAGTGAGTCTGGACGGCGACGCCCGCCAGGGTGCCGAGTTCGCGCACGAGCAGTGCGGAGACGTGGTCCTTCAGGCTGCGGGACGGGACCAGGACCCAGAGCGGCCGGGCGAGCAAGCTCGGGTCGGCGCGCATCGCGGCGTGCCACTCGGCCACTTCCGCGAGCAGCCGCTCCTCGGCGCGGAGCGCGCCCTGCCCCACCCAGACGACACTCAACGGATGCGCCCCCCGAAGGAATGGCCCCGTCCAAACACACTCTGTCTGGAAACCCCACTCTGTCTAGAAACCCCGAACCTCATACTCGAAACCCCGGCCCCACCGACGAAGGAGTGTCGAGGATACCTCGGAGCCCGGTCGGATCCGGTCACACGCCTAGAGAAAATCGGCCGATCAGCCCCGGGGCTGGGTGGCGGTCACGGCCGCAGCCGGCTCGCCGGCCGCCCGTTGGCGCCGACCCACCAACATCGCGGGCAGCACGACCAGATTGCACACGACGGTGTAGAGGATGCCGAGGGTGAGCATGCGGCCGAGACTCGCCAGTCCCTGGTGGCCGGCAAATGCCATGGTCCCAAAGCTCGCAGCCGTCGTGAGCGCGCTGAAGAGGATCGCCCGCGCCGTGCTCGTCCGCAGGATCTCACCCCCTGCCACCGAGTTGAACCCCTCGGCCTCCGCAACGCGGTAGCGGTGGACCAGATGGATCCCGCTGTCGACGCCGATCCCGAGCAACAGCGGCAGCACGACCACATTGGCGAAGTTGAACTGCGTGCCGAGCAGGACCGTCGTGGCACCGGTCATGGCGGCGGCCAGAGCGAGCGGCGCCATCACGAGCAGCGCGTCCGACGGGCGACGCCACAGGAAAAGGAGCAGCAGCATGATCACGACCGTCGCAGCCGTAAGAGCCTCACGCAGCGACTGCACGACCACGCGCGCCGTCTCGAGCAGGCTGACCGCCATGCCCGTCGCGTCCGGATGGAGGACGCGAACGTCGTCCACGAAGCGATCCATGGCGGCGCGATCCTGCAGATCCTCGGCGGGCAAGATCTGGATGCGAGCGCGGCCGTCCGAGGCCAGCATGCGCGAGGCCAGGTCACTCGGGAGATCGGCGAGGGCCACGCCGTCTTCCGCGGGCGTCAGCGCCGCCCAGAAACGTCGTAGCTGGTCGGGCAACGGCCCGACGAGTTGCGCTTCGAGTCGGCCGAGCACCGCACCTTCCGGCTCCTCCCCAATGCGCACAAGGATCTGGTCGAGGGTCGTTGCCAGACGCTCGACGTCTCGGAAGTCGGTCAGCAGCGCGAGCTGCTCGTCCGGCGTCGCCGGCGGCAGGGCCGGGTCGAAGCTCGGGTTCATGGGAAGAAAGAGTGCGAGGTCGGCGAGGATCTCGAGCTTCTCCTCCTGTTCGGACGGCACGTAGTCGAGGATCGTCACGGTGTGATCGACCACGTCGAGTTTTTCGAGGCGCTCGGCGATCGCGCGCGCGCTTGCGAGATCGGGCGCCAACACGTCCATGTTCCACGGCGACTGATTCCGGTCTTCGAGGAGGTCGAGCATCGTCTCGACGGATTCCGTGCTCGGGTCGCGCAGGCTCACCACGTCGTGGGTGAACGAGACGTAGGGGAGGACGAGCAGGCAGCCGAGGCCCACGGCGAGCGCGACCCAACGGATGGCACGCGCGCGCCGGAAGGCGAAGCCCGCGAGGGCGACGTCGAGCCGATCGAGCCAGGCGCGGTGGTCGGGCCGGACGGCGCTATCGCCGAGGCTGAGCAGCGCCGGCAGCACCGTCAGGTTGCAAACGAGGCTGATGAACATGCCGGTGCCCGCGATCAGCCCGAGCTCGGCCACGGCGCGAAAGTCCGTCGGCAGGAAGACGAAGAAGCCGACCGCCGTGGTGGCGGCACAGATCACGAGCGAGCCACCGATGCTGCGCGCGGTCTCGCCCATGGCATCCCGGCGTGCGAACCCCTGACGGATGGCCTCGGCGTAGCGCATGCCGAGGTGGATCCCGAAGTCGACCCCCAGCCCGACGAACAGGACGCCGAATGCGATCGAGAGCATGTTCAAGCGCACCACGGTCGCAGCGGCAAAGGCGGCCGTGGCCACCAACCCGACCAACAGGGTCGCAACGATCGAAAGGATGAGGCGCGGCGAAGAAAGGCCGACCGACAGGATCAGCGAAACCAACACGACCGAGAACGCCAGCGCCGTCGCTCCCTGGCGAAACAACAGGGGCATCTCTTCGTAGCTGAGGGCGACGTTGCCCGAGAGCCGGACGCGTGTGCCATTCGAACCGTCGAGGCCGAGATCTGCCGCCGCCGCCCGCACCGCCTCCACCGACTCTCGGCCGGGGAGCAACTCCTCGTAGTCGAGCACCGGGTGCACGATCAGCACTCGACGGGGTTGATCCTGGGGCACGAACGCTTCCAGGAAGACCGTCTGCCACCAGCCTTGTTCGGACCCGCCGTCCAGGGCGGCCTGGGCGCCGGCGTCGATGCGGTCGAGCAGCGCCGGCCAGTCGACGGAATCGAGTGCCTCCTCCGGCGCCTCTTCCGCGGCCGTCGCCAGGGCCGACACCAGACCGTGCAGGCTGCCATCGCGCGCCAGCTCCGCGAGCAGGGGTTGGACGCGGGCGAGCTGATCGGCCAGCTCCTCGAGCTCATCCGTGGAGAGATAGAGCAGCGCGTTGCGGTGGAAGAAGTCCCCTTCGCCGGGGATGAAGACGTCGTGGAAGATCTCGGGCTGGGCCTTCAGCCGCTCACCCAGGGCCTCGGCAGCCAGGCTGGCGTCGTAGGGTGTCTCCGCGTCCACCACGACGAGCAGGGCTTCGTCGAGGATGGGGAAGACCTCGGCGAAGTCGTCGTAGAGCGTCTTGAAGTCGCTGCCCGAGGTGAAGAGGCGATCCACCGAGGTGTTGACGCCGAGATGTGTCGCGGCATAGGCGCCGCACGCCAGCGTGACCCCAGCGGCCACCGCCAGCACGAGCTTGGCGCGACGCTCGACCGCGCCCACGAGGCTCGCGAGCCGGCGGCCGAGGGCATTTTCGAGGCGGCTGTCGCCGGGGCCCGGTTCTTTGGGAGGGGTCGAATCGGCGGTCATCGGCCGCGTTTTTCCTCGACGACAGTTGGGGTTGGGTGGGGCCAGATGGGTAGCAGAGGGACGGACTCATGGTCCCTGGCTCAGTCAGACTCAAGGCGCGTTGGAGTCGGAAATTGCCGATCCGCGCTCAGATTCCCGCCGTCAGGATCGCATCGTACCCCTCGCGAAACGTGGGATGCCGCAGCTCGAAACCCGATGCGCGCAACTGCCGATTTCGGCAGCGCTTGCGGGTTCGCAGACCGCGGCCCGTCACGGCCGCCGTCTCCGCGGCCGAGCGTTCGGGCTCGGGCACCCCGAGGCGCCCAGCCATCCAGCGAAGCACCTCGCTCAGTTCGGCGGGGTCGTCGTCCACGCCGAGGTAGACGGGATCGACCGACGGGAGCTTCACGAGGTGATCGAGGGCACGGGCCGCGTCGTCTCGGTGGATGCGGTTCGTGTAGACGCCCGCTTCCGCCGGCAGACGCGCCGTGCCGTCGCGGACGGTCTCGAGCAGGCGGGTTCGGCCGGGGCCATAGATCCCCCCCAGTCGCAGGATCGAGAAGTCGCGGCCGCTTCCCGAAAGGGCGGCCTCGGCCTCGAGCAGGATGCGGCCCGTCTCTCGCGGCGGCAGCGTGGGGGATGCCTCGTCCACCCACGACCCGTCGTCCTGCCCATAGACGGACGTGCTCGACGTGAAGATCACCCGGGGCCCCGGGGTCGGGAGACGAGCGAGCAGATTCACCAGGCCCTCGACGTAGGCCCTTCGGTAGGCCGCGGGGTCACGGGCGTCCGACGCGACGGCATAGACGACGGCATCGAGGTCGGGGGGGATCGCAGCCGCGAGGGTGGCCGCGTCGCAGAGGTCGGCAGCGATCGTCTGCACGCCTTCCGGCAGGCCCTTGGGCCGCCGCCGCAGACCGAAAGCCTCATGCCCCTCGGCCGCGAGCCCCGCGGCCAGGGCTGACCCCACGTATCCACACCCTGCAACGAGACAACGCACGCCCCTGCCCTCCCTGAAGGCCCGGTGATAGCATCGTCTGCTCCGTGGATCGCGCCGCGGCAAAGGAGCCCCATGTCACGATCGATCCACTTCGGTGTCACCCTTCCCCAGATCAAGCGAACCTGGGACGAGGCACGCGCCGCCGCCATCGCGTTCGAGGCGGCGGGCTTCGACTCCGCTTGGGTGTGCGACCACCTCTACGGTGTCCCCATGCCGACCCTCCCGATCCTCGAAGGCTGGACCGAGCTAGCGGCCGTGGCCGCCGTGACCGAACGCATCCAGCTCGGCAGCCTCGTCACGCCGCCGTTCTTTCGGAACCCGGCCGTGCTGGCGAAGCAGATCGCAACCATCGACGCGGTGGCCGGCGGCGGGCGCGTGATCGCCGGGCTCGGTGCCGGTTGGTTCGAAGCGGAATTCCAGGGTTACGGCTGCGACTTTCCACCCCTCGGCGCACGCATGAAGGCACTCGAGGAAGAGATCCAGATTCTCAAGGCCCTCTGGACCGAGGAGCGAGCCACCTTCGAGGGGGAGCACTTCCGCGTGAAGGACGCCATCTGCGAGCCGAAGCCCGAGCGCGTGCCGCGCATCCTCATCGGTGGCGGTGGCGAGAAGGTGCTCATGGGCATCGTCGCGCGACACGCCGACGTGTGGAACAACCTCGCGGTCTTCCAGGCCCAACTCGAGAGCAAGATCGCCGCGGTGCGCCGGCGCTGTGAAGACGAAGGCCGCGACCCGGCGACCCTCGAGATCGCGCAGCAGTGCGTGGTGGTCGTGGCGGAAGACGAGGCCGCCGCTGCGACCAGCCTCGAAAAGGCAAAGAAGATCTACGGCGGTCACATGGGCGGGGCACTCGAAGAACATGGCATCTGGGGCCACCCCGAGGCCGTCATCGACAAGATCGGCCGCCACGTCGAGCTCGGCTGCACGAGCTTCATGATCGAGTTCTTCGGCCGCGACACCACGGCGCCGGCCCGGCTCTTCGCCGAGAAGGTCATGCCCGCCTTCCGCAGCTGAGCCGCCTCGAACCAGGCTCCCCTGCGAAGCCGCCTCAAGCACGAGCCCGGCACTCCCGATGTTCCAGGGAGAAGCGGGCCTCTCGGTTGAAACCCCGAGGCTCGGGGGCGGTCCAGTTGGAATCCAAGTCCGAAGACAATCAGCGACTCCGCACCGGCGACGCCGTGGCCCTCGAGCGCCCGAACGGCGAGTGGATGAAGGGCGTCGTGGTGCTCGTCGAGGACGACGGCATGGATGTCGTGGTGGACGGGGCCATCCTCGAGGGCGAGGTGCTCTCTGTCTCGTGCGCCGTCCGGGACGATGCCCGCTACACCGCCGTTATGGAGGTCATCGACGCCGGGCCAGGGCGCTCCCGCGTCCGCCTCGTCGGGGAATGGAAGCGCGTGCAGATGCGCGAGTTCATTCGCGTCTCGGTGATGGGCATCGCCATGAACGTCCGAGGGGACACCAGCACCCAGGCGGGCTCACCCGTCGAGGCTCGCCTGCTGGATCTGTCCGCGGGCGGCCTTCGGTTCGAGAGCAGCGAGAGCTTCGCCGCAGGCGACGTGATCGACGTCCGGTTCAACCTCGCCCAGACCGGGCCCATCAACGTGCGCGGCGAGGTCCTGCGCATCGCGGGCCGTCGCAACGGCGACTCGGGCCCCTGTCAGTACGGGATTCGGTTCGCCGGCTTCGATGAAGCCACGCGGGTGAAGATCATGACCTGGGTCTTCGGCGAGCAGGCCCGCCGCTTCCGCGACTCGACCAAGCCCGAAACCCCCGCCTAGCGCGGAACCGGACCCGGCCGCGGCTCAGGCCCCGTCGCGACGACGCGGCCGCACCAGACCTTCCTGCACCACCGATCCCACCAGCTCGCCCTCGCGGGTATAGAGGTGGCCCATGGTGAAGCCCCGCGCGCCGAAGGCGTTCGGACTCTGCTGGTCGAGGAGCAGCCACTCGTCGGCGCGGAACGGCCGGTGGAACCACATGGCGTGGTCGAGGCTCGCCATCTGATGGCAATCGTCGGTCCAGGCGATGCCGTGGGGCATCACCGCCGTATCGATCAGGGTCATGTCCGAGACGTAGGCCACCGTGCACTGGTGGATGGCCGGCTCGTCGGGGAGCGGCCCGCGGCTGCGGATCCAGATCTGCTGGCGCGGCGCGCGCTTCTCGGGAAGGAACGGGTTCACCGGGTCGACCCAGCGCATCTCGAAGGGCCGCTCGCGCACGATGTGGGCCTGCTGGTCGGCGGGCAGGTGGCCCACCTGGTCGGCGATCCACTCCTCCCAGCTCGGCAGGCTCTCGGGTTCCGGCACCTCGGGCATGCTCGCGTGATGTTCGGGCCCGGGCTCGTCGGGCTGGAAGGACGCCGTCAGATGGAAGATCGGCCGCCCGTGCTGGATCGCCTGGGAGCGCCGGGTCGTGAAGCTCCGGCCATCGCGCACCCGATCCACCTGATAGAGGATGGGCGCCCGCGGGTCGCCGGGCCGCAGGAAGTAGGAGTGGAGCGAATGGCAGGTGCCCCGCTCCACCGTGCGATAGGCCGCGACCAAGGCCTGGCCGGCGACCTGGCCGCCGAACACGCGCTGGCGATCCTCGTCCGGGCTGCGGCCGCGAAAGAGATCGACCTCGAGGGTTTCGAGGTCGAGGAGTTCGAGCAGACCCTTCAGGGTCTCAGTCATCCGTGGGCTCCGAGGGCGCGGAGAGTTCGGGCGACTGTAGCGCGCGCGGCGTCGCCTCGACCGGCCCGAGCGTCACCGGGCCCTCCGCCGTCCCGACCCCCAGCTCCTTCATGCGCCGAGTGCTCAGGCTGGCGTAGAGCAGGCCCTCGACCTTTGTCGCCGAGACGAAATGCCTGCGACCCCATCTGCCACACATTGCAGCTACGAACGACTCCCGCCTCGACTACGATGATGCCAACTCCTCAGATCCGTGGCTCAATCGAGGCGCAAGGAAGGGGCGATCACCCCGTTGGAGACTCCGAAGGGAAGAGAGGATGACTCGAACGCCACGTTGCTGGCGATCGGAGATGTCCACCTCGGGACGACGCCTTCACGGGTTGCCGACGTTCTCTCGTCCAGCGGCGTCGACCCCGCTGACCTGACGCCGGCAGCGGCCCTCTCCACTGCGGTCGACTGGGCAATCCGCGATCGCGTGGACGCGGTCCTGTTCGCCGGAGACGTAGTCGAGAACTCCAACGCTCGGTTCGAGGCGATCCAGCCATTGCAGTTGGCCGTGGACCGACTTGTTGACGCCGGGATCCCCGTCCTGGCTGTCGCGGGGAATCACGATGTCGAGGCTCTGCCGCGACTCGCCGGCATCATCGAGGGATTTCACCTTCTTGGCGAAGGAGGACGCTGGGAGTCACATGTTCTCCACAAGGGCAGTCGCCCCGTAGCGGAGATCCTGGGCTGGTCGTTCCCTGAGCCGCGAGTGATCACCAGCCCGGTCGCGCAACTCATTCAATCGCCGCTGCCCGCCCACGCGGCGGGTGTCGCCCGCCTCGGTCTCTTGCACGCGGACCTGGGTGCGTCGAGCGGGCCGTACGCCCCCGTAAGCAGGGTCGAACTCGAAGAGAGCGGCCTCGATGCCTGGCTACTCGGGCACCTCCACGGCCCTTCCTTGGGAAACGGGGCGGCGCCGTTCGGCTATCTGGGCTCCCTTGTCGGCCTCGACCCGACGGAAACAGGGCTCCATGGGCCCTGGCGAATTGACATCACCCACGACGCTCGGGTGGTCGCGAGACAACTCGCCATTGCACCCCTGCGCTGGGAGGCCGTCGACCTCGCTGTTGAGGCGGACTGGGACGACGAGGACGTTGGCGATCACATCCTCAACCAACTCGAGGTGTTGGCGCGTCAGATCCAGGAGCAGGGACATACGCCAGCCGTGCTCGGTGTCCGCGCCCGGCTCGTAGGGCAGACCCGGCACTATGGCGCCATTCAGCGTCGGATCGGAGAGGGCATCTGGGACGGCGCCACGAGGCCCGTCAATGGAACATTGGTTTTCATCGATCGAGTCATCGACGGCCTCTCCCTGATGCTGGACCTCGAGGACATCGCCCAATCCAACGACCCCCCTGGGCTCTTGGCCCGCAAGCTCATCGCTCTCTATCGGGGCGGCGAGGAACGCCGAGCTCTATTGGATGAGGCGCGAGGCTCACTTCGCCCTCTGGCGCAGGAACCCACGTGGGCTGTTGTAGAGGATCAGCGGTCGGCCACGGATCCGATCTCCGACGAGGCGCTCGTCACACTGCTACGGCAGGCTGGCGTAGCGGCGCTGGATGCACTTCTCGCACAGCGAAGAGCACGAGACAGGAGCCCCCGGTGAGGCTCCTACGGCTCTCGATCATGAGGATGCCCGGGATCGATGGGCCTTTCGTGCTGGAAGCGGACGACCTCGGCGAAGGCCTGAACCTCATCGTCGGACCCAACGGCATCGGCAAGTCGAGCCTGTGCCGCGGGGTCGAAGCACTGCTATGGCAGGAAGCCAACGGCGACGGTGTGCACGCCACAGCGATCTTCGAGATCGAGGGCGAACGCTGGTCCGTCGAGCGGGACGGGCCGACCCTTCGATGGCAGTGTGGCGGCGCGGAGTCCGCGTCGCCTCCCCTTCCAGGGGAGCACCTCAGATCGTGCTTCTTCCTCGAACTGCGCGATCTGCTCGAGCTTGCACCGGACGCCGGCCTCGATCTTGCTTCCGCCATCCGTCGACAGATGGCGGGCGGTTTCGACATTTCTGCCCCGCGCGATGAACTCTTCTCCCCTCTCACACCCCATACGAAGCGCCAGGCTCGCAGCAGGCTCACCGACAGGGATCGTGAAATCTCCCAGGCGCAGGGGTCTCAGGCTGACCTGCTTCGACGTGAAAACGCGCTGTCGGAGATCGAGCGGAAGGCGGAGGAAGCCGAGGAGGCTCAACGACGGGTGGTCCACGTCGAGAGAGCTGTGGCCTTGGCAACTCTTCGCCAGGAACTCGCTGACGCAAGCGGAGAGCTCGACGGGCTGCCGGAGGTGCTCGCAGGCCTCACCGGGCGAGAACTCGATGAGGTCGCCAAGGGAGAAGACGACCTCAGCGCGAAGCAGGAGCTCCGCAGGCGGGGCACCACTCGTCGCGACGATGCTCGCAGCGCCGCAGAGGGGACCGGCTTATCCGAGCCGCTCGAGGCCGCCACACTTGAGACATGGAGCGCACGCGCGGATGAACTCCGGGACCTATCCCGTCGCCACGAGACGGCTGTCACAAGAAGGTCGGCCAGCGAGGCTGTGCTCGCGGACGCAAGTGTGGCGATCGGTAGCTATAAGGACGTACCCGCGGAAATCGACCTTGAGACGGGGGCACGTCTCCTCGCGTTCCATCGAGAGGCCAACGAACTCGATCAGAAACGAATCGCTCTGGATGAGCGGCTTCGACTTCTTGAGGGCCAAGACCCTTCGGACGACACTCAGCGCACGTTGGATTCGATCCGCGCAGCCGTAACGACGCTCAGGGGCTGGCTCCGCGTGCCGGACCCCGAAACCGATGATCAGCCGCCGTCGCGTCCTCGCGCCCCCCGCTGGGTGTTCGGTTTGGCGATTGCACTGGTTCTCGTCGGAATCGGACTCGGCGCAGTCACCGACCCGAGTTTTTATTCTCTGGCTGCAGCAGGTCTCGGGCTCATTGCAGGCGCCTTGCTGTGGCGGCCTGACTCGACCCATGCGTCGGCCTACGCAGCCGAGCGCGAGGCAGCGAGGCGCAACTTCCCTGGCGGCCTGGCACCCCCTGACGAGTGGACGCGTGGGCCTATCGCCGACCGACTGCGCGACCTGGAGAACGAGCTCGCGCGGCTCGAAGCCGCCGCCCAGCGCGCTCAGTATCAACGGGCCGACCGAGGTCGCCTTGCGAGTGAGCGCGACGAGCTCGAGGAACCGATCGCCGTCATGAATCGCCGCCGCCAGGAGCTGGCCGAGAGCCTGCACCTGACGGAGATTCCCCCGGATACCGACCTCGTGGACATCACACGAGCTCTGGGCGACCTGAGAGCCACCCGTTCCGCCACAGTGGAGGCAGCCGAAGAAGAGCAGGAGATCGGCAGAAAGAAAGCGACCGTCCTGGGTGAACTCAGAGGCTTTCTCACCTCCCACGACGAAGAAGAGCCGACCGATGCCGCCTCCGCACGTGCAGGGGTTGCTGCGCTCCGAGATCGCAGCAACCTGCTTCGCCAGAGCCAGACGGAAGAGACTGCGGCCACGAAATATCTGGAGGAACTCGATGGCTCGATCCAGGAGGCCGAACGGGACATCGCTGAGATCTACGAGAGAGCCCACCTGGAAGGGGGCGACCGCGTCGGCTTGGCCCGGCTGGTCGAGCAACTCGAACGATTCGGGGAGCTCAGCCACCGCGCCGCCGTTCTTGGCGCCAGTGCAGAGCGCGACCAACAGCAATTGATCGATGCGGGTGAGCAAAGTCTTTGCACCCTCGACGCCACAGCCCTCGGCGCCGAGCTACAGCGCCTGGGGCGGGAGGCCAGCTCCGTCGGAGAGCTTCGTGAAAGCATTGCCGAAGTTGGCGTGCTCGTGAATCAGGCGAAGGAGGGGCACACCGTCGCTGACGCCCTCGCCGATCGGTCTGTGGCAGTGACCGGGCTGCACGACCTTCGTGACCAAGAACTCTACGCCGCAGCCGGTCGCTTCCTACTCGACGCCGTCGAGCAGGAGCACGAGCGCACCCAGATGCCCCGAGTTCTCAACAGGGCACGTGAGCTCTTTGGTGCGTTCACTCATCACGCTTACGACCTTCGAGTTGCACCAGAGGATTCGGGGTCCTTCATCGCGGTGGAGACTCGCACGAACAATGGCCTACGCCCCGACCAACTATCGGATGGAACTCGAGCCCAGCTGCTGCTGGCGTCGCGCCTGGCATTCGCGGAGGAGGCCGAGCAGGGTGGAGCTCTCCCGCTCTTCCTGGACGAGGCGCTTGATCACAGCGACCCGGTTCGATTCAACGAGATCGTGCGCAACCTCGCTCAGATGATTACTCGCAGCGAGCGACAGATCTTCTACCTCACCAACGATCCGAATGACATACGCGCCATCAACAACGCCCTGTCTGAAGAGACTCCCGATACTGCGAATGTGATCGACCTGGCAGCCGTGCGGGGACAAGCGGCAAGCGTTCCGGATGCGGAAGCTCTCCGGGTCGAGCCGCTTCCTGAGGTGATCGACCCGAGCGGCCATACTCCGGAGTCCTACGGGGAGGCGGTTGGCGTTCCGCCTTTCGATCCTGCGAGGGGACCCGAAGCACAACACCTTGCCCATGTGCTCTGGGACGATCTCGCGCTCCTGCATCGACTCCTCGCGAATCGGCTCGAGCGCGTCGGAGCGTGGCGAAGCCTCTCGGACTCTGGGGGCCCGCTGAGTCGCGCGATCAAAGAGGCTCCCGGCACGGGGCGCGAACTCGATGATCGCACCGAACTGCTCGAGGCTTTCTGCGAAGCCTACTGTGAGGGTCGTAGCCGGCCGGTAAGCCGAGAGACACTCGAAAACAGCGGTGCCGTTAGCCCCACGTTCTTTGAGCGCGTGGTCGAAGTGAATCGTGAGCTTGGGGAGGACCCGGACCAGCTCTTGGCGGCACTCCGCGCGCGAAGCGATGAGCGTCTTAGCGGTTACCGGACGAGGAGCACTGACGATCTGGAAGAGTTCCTTCTAAGGGATGGCATTCTCGATCGGCGCCCAAGGCTCTCCAGTGAAGAGATCACAGGGCGACTTCTGGCCAGCCCGGCCGCTGTCAGGCTACCGGAGGGACTGGCCGCCGAGTGCGCGCATCGATGGTGGACGCTGAGTTCGAGGTAGCAATGTGCGAGCTGCCATTGCTGGCGATGTCAGGTTCGCTCGCGACGGCCGTCCCAAGAACGCCTCCCGGAGACTT
>JAFDDA010000015.1 GCA_019311105.1 Deltaproteobacteria bacterium | reverse complement strand
GGCGATCGAGCCGTCCTCGGCGTCGCCGTGGACGATGGACGTCTGGGGCATGGCGACGCCGGGGATCGTGCGCGCGTCCACCATCACGTGGTCGGGCGCCGCCCCGAGGGCGACGACCGCCCGACGCATCGCTTCGAGACCCGCGTGGTAGACGTTTCGGCGTGCGATCTCTTCGGGCCAGACCTCGGCTAGCCCGACGGAAATCGCTTGCTCGCGAATCTGCCCGTCGAGGCGTTCGCGCGCCGCGCGCGTGAGCTTCTTCGAGTCGTCGAGGCCGGGCAACACCGGGCGTTCACCGAGGATGACGGCGCCCGCAACGATCGGGCCCGCCAGCGGGCCCATGCCCACCTCGTCCACCCCGGCCACGTGGCGCGCGCCCGCCTGCAGCAACGCGCGACGCCGTGCGAAAAGGCGCGCGACACGGCGGAGATCGTCGCGATGCGCCATGCGACGGCGCTCCCAACGCTCGGCCAGGTTGCGTGCGCCCGCGCGCGCGTCGCGCCGCAGTGCAGCGAGGAGATCTTCGGGAGGTCGGCGCCGTGTCGGGTCGCCCAGACGGTCGCGCAGCTCACCGATCGGGGTGTGCGAAAGGTCCATCACTCGTCCCCGTCGGCGCCGCGCTTCGCCCGGATCCCGAGCTTCCGCTCCACCGCTCGCATCCGGACGATGAGGCCGGGGAGCCGGCGCAGGGCGGCGAGCATCCGATTCTGCTCGGCGTGGGGCGTGTTCGGGAAACCGGACGACGAAGGCCCGCTCGCCAACGTTTGCACCGTGGGTCACGCCGCTCTGGGCCATCAACATCGCGCCATCCCCTATGACGGTGCTTCCCGAGAGCCCCGACTGCGCCACGATCAAGACATCCTCCCCGACGTCGCAGTTATGACCAATCTGCACGAGGTTGTCGATTTTGGTGCCGCGTCCGATCCGGGTGTCGCCGAGCGTCCCGCGATCGATGGTGGCGTTCGCGCCGACCTCCACGTCGTCTTCGACGACGACGCCCCCAATATGGGGGACCTTCTCCGGCCGGCCGCGCTCGTCGGGCACATAGCCGAAACCGTCGCCTCCGATCACGGACCCGGGTTGCAGGATCACGCGATCACCGAGCCGGCATCCCTCTCGCACCACGCAGCCTGAGTGGAGCATGCAATCCTGGCCGACGACGGCGCCGTGATAGACGGTGGCGTTCGCGTGGACGATCGTGCGGGCGCCGATCTCGGCGCCCTCCCCCACCGCGGCGCGCGGGCCCACCGAAGCCGTCGGGTCCACGCGCGCGCCGGGCGCCACGTGGGCAGCGGGGTGGATGCCGGGGTCGGGGCGCGGCGTCGGCTCGATCAAGGCGACCGCACGTGCGAAGTCGAGGCCGGGGTTGGGCGAACGCAGCGCCGGACGGCCCGCCGCGTCCATGCCGTGCGGCATGATCACGGCGCCTGCTCGGGAGGAAGCCAGGGCTTCCGCGTAGGTATCGGAGCGCACGAACCCGAGGTCCGACGGCCCCGCGTCCTCGAGGCTCGCCACCCCGGAGATCAGATACTCGGCATCGCCTTCGACCTCACGGCCCAGATGTTCCGCGATCTCGCGCAGCGGCGTCGGCTTGGCCAGGGGTGCCTCCGGGCGTTCTAGCGGGCGAGCAGGACGGCAACCGGCGAGTTGCGGATGACCGCCGCCGAATTGCTTCCGAGAAAGAACTCCGTGATGCGGCTGCGACCGAAGGCGCCCATGACGATCAACCCCGCACCCGCCTCGCGCGCGGCGTCGATGATCTTCACGTCGGGGCGACCGAGGGTCGATGCGGTTTCGCGCACGGGGACCGACAATCCGCCGAGCAAGCGTCGCACCTCATCGAAGCGCGTGGCCGCGCGACCCTTGTCCTTCGAGTCCACGAACACATGCACTGGCTCGGACAACCGGTTCGCGAGTTCCACGACGAGCTTCGCCGCGATGCGCGAGCCTGGCGACCCATCGAACGCCAGCACGATCGGGCCCGACAACTCGGCGCCCGCCGGGACCACCACCGACGGCTTGCTCGTCTTGCGGATCACCGCGTCCACGACGGAACCGATCAAGTTGTTTCGAAAGTCGGCGTGTTCCCCGTCGCGTCCGAGCACCAGGAGGCCCGACTGCTGGGCCCGCTCGACCACCCGATCATCCGCGATGCCGGTGCCCGTCTCGGTCACGACCTCGATTCCGGCGGCGCGGGCGCGATCGGACAAGCGGCGGCAAGCGGCGTCGGCGCGGCCCTTGTACCAGGACTCGAGGCCCTCGGTCGGGCGCGGCGGCAGCCCGAGGCCCTCGTCGAGCGTGCGGTAGGCGCGCTCCTCCACCACCGAGAGCCCACATAACCGGGCGCGCATGCGAGCCGCGAGGCTCACCGCGAAACCCTCTGCCGAACCCGCTGCAGCGCTGCCGTCCGTCCCGACGAGAATCGATTCGATCATGTTCATCGCACCCCTGCGCTCACTACCCCGGTCCGATACTACGAGAGAAGCCGCCCGAGCGGCGTCCCCCACACCCAACGCACCATGCGCTTCATCCGCGAGAGCTTCTTCTCCGTATGCGGATACCAACTGGCTTCCGACTTCCCGCCGAAACGATCCACGAGGATGGACTGCGCGTGGCAATAACTGCGCAGCCCGATCTCGCCATTCACCTGCCCGACGCCGGAATCCTTGCGCCCCCCGAAGGGCGCCTCGGTCACGCCGTAGGTGACCATGCAATCGTTCACCACGACGGCACCCGCCTCGATCGACTTCGCCAGTTCGGCGCCGGCACGTCGGTCCCGCGTCCACACACTCGCGTTCAGGCCGTAGCGCGTCGCGTTGGCGCGCTCGACGGCCTCAGCGACGTCACGAACCCGCATGATCGGCAGCACGGGGCCGAACGTCTCGTCGGTCATGACCTGCATCTCGTGGGTCACGTCCGCAAGGACGGTCGGCTCGTAGAAGAAGCCCTCATAATCGGGGTTGCGTCGCCCGCCCGCCAGGACGCGCGCGCCTCGTGCCACGGCGTCGTCGACGTGTCGCTCGACGATCTCGAGCTGCGTGGGGGTGATCATCGAGCCGACGTCGGCTTCGCCGCCGGTGCCCTGCCGCAACGTCGCGGTCTTCTCGACGACCCGCCGCGTGAACTCGTCTGCCACCTCGTCGACTACGTAGACACGCTCGGTGGAGATGCAGACCTGCCCAGAGTTCGCGAACGCCCCGAAGACGGCCCCGTTCGCAGCGCGCTCGAGGTCGGCGTCGGCGCAGACGATCATCGGGTCCTTGCCGCCGAGCTCGAGGGTGCAGGGGATGAGGTTCCGGCCGCAGGCCTCCCCGATCTTGCGCCCGGTGGCCACGCTTCCGGTAAAGGAGATCTTGTCGACGCCCGCCTCGCAGAGTGCGCGGCCCGTCTCGCCGTCGCCGGTGACGACCTGGAAGACGCCCTCGGGCAGCCCGGCCGCGTCGAACAACTCCTGGAGGAGCTGGCCCGAGAACGCGGTGATTTCGGAGGGCTTCAAGATCACCGCGTTGCCGGCCATGAGGGCCTGGGCCGTCGGGTTGAGCGAAAGCACGAAGGGGAAGTTCCAGGGCGTGATGATCCCGACCACGCCGAGCGGCCGATACGCGATGCGAAGCTTCTTGTTCTTCACCAGATGCACCGGGAGCGTGCGGTCGGCGAGGATCCGGTGCGCGCGCTTGGCGTACCAGGTGAGGACATCGCACGAGGTGACGATCTCCGAGGCGAAGGCCTCGACCGTGGGCTTGCCGGTCTCGGCGACGATCGTCGCAACGAACTCGTCTTGCCGTTCGAGAAGCTGCTGCACCGCGCGCTGGAGGAAGCGGCCCCGCGCTTCGAAGCCGAGGCCCGCCCAATCCGGTTGGACCTTGCGCGCGTATTCGACCGCAGCCCGCACCTCGTGCTCCGAGGCGGCTTCGAAGTCGCCCACGGGCTCGAGCGTCACGGGGTTTTTCAGCCGGTAGCGGCGGCTCTCCGACCCGGAGTTCGGGACGGCCTCCAACCAGGCCATGAGCCCTCCTGAAACACGTTTCCACCCCTGACCAACAGAGGCAGCGGGTCCGATCCTACGACGGCCCCGCGGGGGATGTCAATTTACAAACACCGTGGCGGGGAGAGGATTTCCGGAACCCTGGGCCCAGGCTGGGTCTGTGGCCCCAGCACGCCCGTCGGGCGGCAGGCGTCCGGTAGGATGGGGCCATGGCCGCCGGGCTCCCCCTCTTTCGCCGTTTTCCGGGCCTGGCCGAGCGCCTCCCGCACCACGCCCTGCTCTCCGGGCCGACCCCCGTCGGCCCGCTGGCCCTTCCGGGCGTCCCGGATCTCTGGGTCAAACACGACGAACACTCGACAGCAGCCTATGGCGGGAACAAGCCGCGCAAGCTCGAGTTCCTGATCGGGGATGCGAGGGCGCGCGGTTCGCGCCGGCTGGTGACGAGCGGCGGCATCGGGACGAACCACGGCCTTGCCACCGCCGTGCTCGCTCGCGAAGCGGGGCTCGCGACGACGTTGTTGTTGGTGGATCAGCCCGTGACTGAGGCCGTGCGGCACCAGCTCCTGCTACTCCACGCCTCGGGCGCGAAGCTCCGCTCCGGCGGGAGCGTCGCGGGCGCGGTACGCCAAGGCATCCTCGAACTCGTCGCGTCGCGGTTGGCCGGTGACCGCCCACGCCTGGTGCCGACGGGCGGCAGCTCGGCACGCGGAAACCTCGGCTTCGTGTCGGCCGGGCTCGAGATCGCCGAGCAGGTGCGGGCCGGCGAACTCCCCGAGCCGCGCCAGGTGTTCGTGCCGATCGGCACGGGCGGCACCCTCGCCGGCCTCGCGGTCGGTTTTGCCCTCGCCGGCCTCGCGACGCGCGTGGTCGGAGTCTTGGTCACGGACATCCTGCCGCCGTCGCCACGACGCCTCGCACACATGGCGAACTCGACCTTGCGCCATCTCCGGCGCCACGCGCCGGACGCGCCGGCGTTTCGGATCGGAACGGGTGACTTCGATCGGGTCACCGACCAGCTCGGTGAGGGCTACGGCGCGCCGTCACCCGCTGGGGAGGAGGCCGTCGCGTTGGCGGGCGAACTCGGCCTCACGCTCGAGACCACCTACACCGGAAAGGCCCTCGCAGCCCTGCGCGATGCGGCGCAGCGTGGCATCCTCGACGGACCGACGCTCTTCTGGAACACCTTCAATGGGGTCGACGTAGCGGCCGCGCTCGCGCCCCTGCCGGAGCCTTCGCAGCTCCCGGCGGCGTTCCAGCGGTTCTTCGACGGAGGTCGCTAGGCCATGCCGCTCCGGACCCACCGGCGAGGCTTCCTCACGCTGTCGCTCAAGCTCGGGGCCACCGCCGGCCTTTCGACGATCGCCGGGCTGCGCGCATTGCCGGCAGGCGCCACGCAGCTGCCCGAAGCAGCCGGGACCCGAGCGGCATTCTTCTCCGACTCCGACCGCGTGGTGCTCGAGGCCGTCGCCACACGCATGGTCTACACCGGTGTTCCGGAGGCCCCGCTCTTCGGTGAAACACGGGCCCTCGAAGTCATCGACCGCACCTGTTCCGAACTGGCGCCCGAAGTGACGGAGCTTCTGCCTCTCGCCCTGCGCCTGTTCGAGTGGTGGCCCTTCTTCTTCGAGCTGCGCTTCCGTCGCTTCAGCGACCTCGACCCCGCCGAGCAAGATGCGAGCCTCACCGGCTGGATGGAGAGTCGCTTCGCCGTGCGACGCACGGCCTTCTTCGCGCTGCGAAACCTCGCGCTCCTCGGCTGGTGGTCGCAGGAGGAGACCTGGCCGCTGATCGGCTACCAGGGGCCGCTCCTCGAACCCGAGGCGCGGGCATGAGCATCGATCTCTTCGAGCGCGGCGGCGACCTGCGCGAGCGCGCCGACGTGTGCGTCATCGGTTCGGGCGGCGGCGGTGCCGTGGCCGCGGCCGAGCTCGCCGCAGCCGGACTGTCGGTGGTCGTCCTCGAACAGGGCCACCATTGGACGAGCCGCAACTTCACACAGCGTGAAGAAGAGATGCTGCCGCGCCTGTTCGAAGAGGCGGGCATGCGTCAGACCGCCGACGGCGGCGTGATCGTGCTGCAGGGCCGAAACGTCGGCGGCTCGACGGTCCACAATCTCTGTTATGCGTTCCGCACGCCACCGGCGATTCTCGAGATGTGGCGGACGGAGCATGGCCTCCCCGAGCTGAGCGACGCGGCCATGGCAGGCTCCTTCGCGCGGGTCGAAGCCAGCCTCAAGGTCAAGCCGATCCTCGAACACGAGGTGAACACGCCGAACCGGCTGATCCGGAAGGGCAGCGAGGCGCTCGGCTATTCGGGCTTCGTGACGAACCACAACCGCGAGAACTGCGTCCAGGCCGGCTACTGCATCCTCGGCTGCTCCTACGACGCGAAGCAGTCCATGCTCGTGACTTACGTGCCGACCGCTGAGGCCGCCGGGGCGCGCCTCTACGCGAGCGCCCGCGCGGAGCGCATCGAAGTCTCGGGCGGGCAGGCGCACCGGGTGCTCGGCCACGCGGTCGACGCCGCGGGGCGGGCCCACGGCACCCTCGAGGTCGAAGCGCGGGTCGTCGTGCTCGCCGCGGGCGCCGTCGCGAGCCCGGACCTCCTGCTGCGCAGTGGAATCGCCAACTCGAGTGGCCAGGTCGGGAAGAACCTCCACCTGCACCCCTCGATCATGGCCGCCGGGGTCTTCGACGACGAGATCCACCCCTACCGCGGGATCCCGCAGAGCTACTACATCGACGAGTTCATCGATCTCGAACGCGACCCGCACCGCGGCTACGTGCTGATGCCGATCACGGGCTTCCCGATCCTGACCTCGGCGAACATGCCGGGCTTCGGCCGCGCGCACTATGAACGGATGCGCAGCTACTCGCGGACCGTGGGACTGCTGGCGCTCCTGCATGATGCGAGCGCGGGCAGCGTGGAGCCCGGCAAGTCGCTCTCGAAGCCGACGATCCGCTACGCCCTCGAGCCCAACGACGCGCTGCAACTTGCCGAGGGGCTCGTCCACTGCGTGGAGGTCTTGCACGCTGCAGGGGCACGGGAGGTCCTGATCCCGTACCACGACGAACCGCTCGTGCTCGCCCCGGGCGACGACCTCGCAGAGATCACACGCCGCGGCGTGAAGCTCGGCGAGATCCCTGTGGCCTCGACCCATCCGCAGTCGACCTGTCGCATGGGCGGTGACCCCGCGACCTCGGTGGTGAATGCCTTCGGCGAAAGCCACGACGTGCCCGGGCTCTTCGTCGCCGACATGAGCGTCTTCCCGACCTCCCTCGGGGCGCCGCCCCAGATCACGACGGCCGCCCTGGCGGACCGCACCGCGCGCCACATCCTCGACCGCTGGGACGAGCTGGGACCGAGCGCGTGAACGAGCCCGAAGATCTCGAAGACACCGAGGCTCTCCCCCAGCCCACCGCCGAGCGCGTGTGGCCCCTCGCCTGGCCGACGATGCTCGCCATGGCGCTCAACTCGAGCGTTGGGATCGTGGACTTCCTGATCGTCGGTCAACTGGGCGCCGAGCCGCTGGCCGCGGCGGGGGTCGCCCACCAACTCCACTTCGCGCTGTTCGCCGTGATGTCGTCGGTCACCACGGGCACGGTGGCACTCGTCGCCCGGGCCTGCGGTGGCGGCCAGATGCGCGAGGCCGACCGCGTCCTCCGACTCTCGTGCGCACTGGGCATGGCCGTGGGCGCGGCGACCCTGATCGTGATCCCCCTGGCCGACGTGGTGGTGAGCGTCTTTGGTGTGGAGCCCGAGGTCGCCGGCCCGGCGGCCCGCTATGTGCAGATCCTGTTCGCGTTCAATCCTCCCTTCGCGGTCGGGCTGGTCATTGCAAGCGGCCTGCGCGGTGCAGGCGACGTGCGTACGCCGCTCTGGATCGGTGCCCTCGTCAACGTGTTGAACGTGATCCTGAACTACGGGCTGGTGTTCGGCGCGTTCGGGATGCCGGAACTCGGCCTCGAAGGCTCTGCGCTCGGCTCGGGCATCGCCCTGACGGCCGGGACCGCCGTGATCTCGTTCCTCTGGTGGCGCAACACACTCGTGATCCCACGCCACGCCTGGCTCGACGGCTTCGACACCGAACGCGCCCGCCGCATCCTCCGCATCGGCCTGCCGACGGCGATCGAGCAGACGATCTGGCAGATGGGCCTCATCCTCTTCCTGCGCCTCATCGCCGGCTACGGCACCGAGGCCGTCTCGGCCTACCTGATCGGTGTGCGTATCCTGTCCTTCTCGTTCGTGCCCGGGATCGGTTTCTCGACCGCGGCATCGACGCTGGTGGGCCAATACCTCGGCGCGGATCGCCCGGCCGAGGCCGCGCGTTTCGGTTGGCGTTCGAACCTCGGCGCCATGATCGTGATGGGTTGCGTCGGGCTGCTGATCATCGTGAACGCACGGTTCCTCGCCGGGCAGTTCGGCGCGGCCGGCCAGGCCACCGTCGACCTCACTGTGAGCTTCATTTACATCCTCGGCGCGGTGCAGCCGCTGATGGCGGTGGAGTTCGCACTGGGCGGTGCCCTGCGCGGCGCCGGTGACACGCGTTTCCCGCTCGTCGCGATCCTGACCGGGTTGTTCGTGTTCCGCCTGGGCAGCGCGTTCACGCTGCAGACGTTCTTCACCCCGTCGGTCGTCGACATCTGGCTGTGTCTGGTGTCGGACTACGCCGTCAAGGCGCTCATGCTGGCGTGGCGCTTCGGGTCCGGTCGCTGGCAGCGGGTTCGGGTCTAGGGCGCTCTTCGGCCTCTGCGACCCAGCTCAGCACGTCGGTCTCGGTGACGAGACCGATCAATTCCTCGCCCTCCACCACGGGCAGGCAGCCGATCTTGTTCTCCGCCATCACCTGCGCGGCCTGGCGGACCGTCGCATCCGGCGCGATCACGATGGGGGGCTGCGACATCACCCGCCCGATCTCTACGGCGTAGAGGAAGGCCTTGCGTTCGTCGCTGCGGTGCGAAGACAGGCTCGACAACGAAGAGCGCAGCAGATCGCGCTCCGAAACCACGCCCACCAGGCGGCCGCTGCTGACCACAGGCATGTGGCGCACCTGCCCGAGCCGCATGATATCCTCGACCGTCGAGAGGCTCTCGCCTGCACTGATGGTGACGATCTTCTCTTGCATGATCATGCGGACCGGGATGCGGTCGGCTTGGCTCATGGCGTCTCCGCGGCTCCGCGGTTTGCGGCGCCTCGAGGCGGCCGCCAGCCCGGACCGGGCCTTCGAAACGACCAACCTCCAGAGGAGTCTACACCCATGGCCCACAAGCAGGGGAGCGAACTAGGCGGCCGAGACGGCGCCTCGGAGGCAGAAACAGAGCAACCCAAGAAGGCTCCGGAGGGTCGTGGCCCCGCTGCGGGCAACCCCGCCGGCCTCCCGGACGGGATCCGCCGCCTGATCGCACTCGGCCTGTCCGGCATGTTTTCCACCCAGGAGTCGTTGCGCCAGACCGTCGGCGACGCACTGCCGAAGGAGTGGGTCGACTTCGCGGCGGATCAGAGTGAACGCACGCGTGCCGAGTTCCTCGAGCGTCTGGCCGGCGAACTCGCGCGCACGATCGAAAGCATCGACATGGCGCGTGTGATGCAGCAAGCCCTCGAAGGGCGGACCCTCGAGGTCCACGCTCGCATTCGGATGCTTCCGGACGAAGACGGAACCGGCACGGGTGGTGGCCTGCGCATCACGATGACGGAGGACGAGAAGTCTTGAGCGAATCGAACGCGACGCCCGCGCGCGCACGCTCGGCTGGCCGCAGCCTGTCAGGGTGGGCGCTGGCGTTGATCCTGCTCGGCTATGCCGGGTTCCTGCACCACGGGATCGGCCCCTTCCCCGACCGCGCTCTGGAGCTCTGGAGCCCGCGCGAGTTCCTGATCCGGCAGGCGTGGATCACGCCGCTCGAGGAGAACCTGACGCTCGGCGTCTTCGCGTTCATGTTGCCGGCGGCGATCGGAACGGCCGCCGTCTATTGGCTCACTCGTTCGTCGATCGCGCGAACCCTCGCGCTGACCGCGCTCATCGCGAGCGCGCTTTTCCCCTACTACGGGCTGAGCCCGCGCGGCCCGGGCATCTGGAACTTCTTCCACTGGCGCGGCTCGGCCGTGATGGTGGGGATGGCCATCGCCCTCGCCTCCACGATCAACGCACCCTTGTTGGCACGGAGTTGGCTGCGGCTGCCCGTCGTGGCGCGAGCGCTGGTCTATCTGCCCGTCGTGGCAGGCCTCGTGATGGTGCTCCGCAACGTGACCGGCACGGACCAGACCCTGCGCTTCGCGATCTCGCCGTGGCCCGTCGTCCCGCTCTTCGGCATCAAGATCGGCTCGGTGGCCATCCTCGGCATCATCGGCGGGATGGCGTGTGCAGCGTGGAGCTTTGCCGGGAGCGACGAGGAGGGCTCGCCGTCGCCGGCTCGGCGCGGTGCTGGCCTGCTCGCCGCAGTCTTGATCCCGGCCCTCTGGTTCAAACTCTGGCATGGCAGCTTTCCCGTGAACGGAATGCTGGCCCTGACTGGGGTCGCCGCGGTGTTCGTGATGGCAGCGGCCTTCGTCGGCGCGCGGGACGGGCTCACTCTGCGCAGCCGCCACCTGGCGCTCGGGTTCGCGCTCGCATTCCTGCCACTCGCCGTCGGCGAGGCGTGGGCGGGTCGTGACTACTCCCGCACGCGCGAGGGCTCGGCGCGGATCGTGATCGACGCGCTCGACGGCTTCTACCAGAAGCACGACGAATATCCCGAACATCTCTCCGAACTCGTAGACGGCGAATACCTGGAGGCCATCCCGCGCCCGACGATCGGGTTCGGCTTCATCGAGACCCAGAAGTTCGAGTATCAGAGCTTCGGCACCAGCTACAACCTCGAGTTCTCGTCCCCCGACTGGGTGCAGTGCGCCTACAACCCGTCCTGGAGCGAGGAGGATTGGGACGAGTACGAGGACGAAGAGGAAGAGGATTCCGAGGAATACGAGGCCGACGACGCGGAGGAGGCGGACGAAGAGACGGGCCTCGACGAATCGTGGTCGTGCCCGTCGAGCCCGCCGGAGCTCTGGTGAACCCGACGATCTCCCTGCCGCGGCGCGTCGAACGCGCGCGCCGAATCGGCTCGACCTTCGGCCGCGTCTATCTCGGGATCAAGGCGAACCAGCTCCTCGAGCGCCGGCTCCCGCGTGCCACCATGCGCAGGCGCTGGTCCGCGCATCATCGATCGAGTGCACGAGCCATCCACCGCACGGCCCTCGATCTGCGCGGTTTGATCCTCAAGGGCTGTCAGTTCCTCGGCTCTCGGGCCGACGTTCTCCCGCGCGAATACGTGGAGGTGCTCTCACGCCTGCAAGATCGCGTGCCCGCCCGCGCCTTCGCGGTGGTTCGCGAAACCGTCGAGCGCGAGCTCGGCCGGCCGCTCGAGGACGTGTTCGCGCGCTTTGGTCGCCGACCGATCGCCTCGGCCTCCCTGGCCCAGGTGCATGACGCCGAGCTCCACGATGGCCGGCGTGTCGCCGTGAAGGTCCAATACCCCGAGATCGAAGCCTTGATGAAGAGCGACCTCGCAAACCTGCGTTCGCTCTTTCGCGCCGTCGGTGTGCTCGAGCGCGACTTCGACCTGATGCCGCTCGTCGAAGAGCTGGCGACCTACATGCCACTCGAACTCGACTTTGTGAACGAGGCGCACAACGCCGAGACCATCTCCGCGCACTTCGCGGACCGCGCCGACGTCGGTGTCCCCGGGATCGTCTGGGAGCACACGACGCGGCGCGTGCTGACCATGGAGTTCGTGGACGGGATCAAGATCACGGACGGGCGCGCCCTCGACGCCGCCGGGGTCGACCGCACGGCGGTCGCTCGTTTGCTGATCGAGTGCTTTTGCGAACAGATCCTCGTCCACGGCTTCTTCCACGCAGACCCTCACCCGGGGAACCTGTGCGTCCAGGCCACGCCCGATGGCCCGCGACTCGTGCTGCTCGACTTCGGCCTCGCGAAAGACCTGCCGCCGCGCTTCCGCGAGGGCGTGCTCGCCTTCGTGGGTGCACTGTTCGCAGAAGACCCGAAGGCGGCGGCTGCGGCCCTCATCGATCTGGGGTTCGAGACTCGCAGCGGCGACCCCGGCTCCCTCGAAGCGCTCGCTCGCGTCCTGCTGGAGGAGGGCAAGGCACTGCAGCGAAGCGCCTTCCTCGACAAGCGGCGTCTCGCCGCGGCGGGCGGTGAGATCCAGGACATCGTGCGGCGCAATCCGATCATCCGGATCCCGAGCCATCTCGTCCTGGTCGGCCGTGTCCTCGGACTGCTCTCGGGTGTCGGGCGCTCGCTCGGCGCCGAACTGAACCTTCTCGAGATCCTCTTGCCCTACGCGGTCGCGCCGGCGGCCGCACCCGCCCCGAGCACTCGAGCCTGATTTGGCGCTGCCCCTCGGGCTCGCCGTGGGCGGCGCCGACCACCCCCAGGCCCACACCCGCCGGCTCACCTGGGTCGACCGCGCCGAGGCCCTCGGCCTTCATTCGGTCTGGTTGCCCGAGGGTCACTTCACGCCGGGTGCGAGCGCGTCGCCCCTCGTCGTGCTCGCGGCCTTCGCCGCGCGCACACGCCGGCTGCGCCTCGGCACGACTTCACTCCTGATCTCGATCCATCACCCGCTGCGAGTCGCCGAGGAGGTCTCGGTCCTCGACGCCATCTCGGGCGGCCGGGTGTGGCTGGGCCTGGGTCGCGGCTTTCGCGCCCCGCTGTTCGGAGGCTTCGGCGTCGCGGCCAAGACGAAACGCGACCGCTTCGACGAGGCGGTAGACGCGTTGCTCGACGCGTGGTCGGGTGAACCCGTCGTTCTCGAAGGCACCCACTTCGACACGGGCGGGCGCGAGGTGCGCGCTGCGCTGCGGCCGGTGCAACGCCCACACCCTCCCCTGCTGGTCGCGGCGTTCGGCCGCAAGGGCCTGCGGCAGGCCGCCGTTCGCGGTTTGCCCTACCTCGCCTCGCCGCTCGAGCCCCTCGACCTGTTGGCCGAGAACCATGCCTTCCACCGCGAGCACCTGGCCAAGCCGATCGACCCCGGCGTTGCGAAGGCTCCGGTGATGCGGACGGTCTTCGTGGCGCGCGATGACCTGGAGGCCGCGCGGGTTCACGCCGGGCTCGAAGCCGAGGCGAGCCGTCTGCCGGCCGGGCGGCTGCCCCCGGCTCTGGCTCGCGCCGCCGAGGGCGGGGTCGACGACCGCGCGATCATCGGCACGCGCGAGCGCGTGCGCGAAGGGATCGAACGCTATCGAGAGGCCGTGGGGATGGATCTGCTGGTGGCCCGCACCCAGGTGCCGGGCGTCGACGACGGCGCGCAGGCCGCATCGCTCGAACAGCTCGCCGAACTGTGTGAGGGGCTCGACGCCTAGTCGTCACCGCCTGGCCGCGTGAAGGTGACGAAGGCCATGGACGGGCGCTTCGAGGAGTCGCGCATGGCGAATTGGATGCCGTCGTAGACCCAGCCCTGTTGGGTCCACTCGTTCAAGGTCGTCTCGATCTCTTCGTCGGTGACGGTCGAGAGTTCCACGACCTTGTACTGGGTCGGCACGATTCCCCTCCCTAGGGTGCGAGACGTGCAGCCACTTCCTTGGCCGCATAGGTCAGGATGAAGTCGGCGCCAGCCCGACGGATGGAGACCAACGCCTCGTCCATCGCGCGGTCGCCGTCGATCCAGCCCCGTTCGGCGGCCGCGTGGATCATCGCGTACTCGCCCGACACGTGGTACGCCGCCAACGGGACGTCGAACTCGGCGCGTGCAGTCGCGAGCACGTCGAGGTAGGGAAGTGCAGGCTTCACCATGAGCGCGTCGGCGCCCTCTTCGAGATCGAGCTGCATTTCGCGCAGCGCCTCGCGCGCGTTGGCCGGGTCCATCTGATAGCCGCGCCGGTCGCCCGTTGCCGGCGTGCTCTCGGCGGCGTCACGGAACGGGCCGTAGTAGGCGCTCGCGTACTTGGCGGCGTACGAAAGAATGGGGATGTGTTCGAAGCTCGCGCCGTCGAGCGCGGCCCGGATGGCGCCGACCCGGCCATCCATCATGTCCGAGGGCGCGACGACGTCCGCACCCGCACGGGCATGCGACACCGCAGAGGCCGCCAACCGCTCGAGGCTCGGGTCGTTCAAGACCTCGTCGCCTTCGAGGATGCCGCAGTGTCCGTGATCGGTGTATTCGCACAAGCAGACGTCGGTCATGACGCACAGGTCGGGTTCCGCCTGCTTCATCGCCGCGACGGCACGCTGGATGATGCCGTCGCCGGCGTCGGCGCCCGAGCCCCGTGCATCCTTCTCGGCGGGGATGCCGAACAAGATCACCGCCGGGATACCCAGATCTCGCACCCGCTTGCCCTCGTCCACGAGGGCATCCACCGAATGGCGGAAGACGCCGGGCATGGAGGTGACGGCCTCGCGCACGCCGTGGCCCTCGACCGCGAACAACGGCAGGACGAGATCGTCGCGCGAGAGATGCGTTTCACGGACCAGGCGACGAAGCGCCTCGGTCCGGCGCAGACGCCTCGGCCGCACGATGGGGAAACTCATGAGGCCTCCTTCGGCTCGGCGCCCGAGCCACCGAAGTGCGAAGCCAGCGCCGCCACCAGAGCGGCCGCTTCCGGGCGCTCCGGCACGACCCGGGCCGGCAGGCCTGCCTCGCGCAGGGCCTCGGCCGTGGTCGCGCCGATGGCCGCCACGACACAGCGCCGCGCCGCCTCGCGCGCCGCCGGCCGAAGCATGGCGAGAAAGTGCCGGACCGTCGAGGGGCTCGTGAAGGTGAGCGCGTCGAGCCGCCCGGCTTCGAGTTCCTCGTTCAGTCGCTCCGCGCCCGCCTCGGCACCCACGGTGCGATAGGCGGTGACGGTCTCCACCTCGCCGCCGGCCGCGGTGATCGCGTCGGGCAGCGCGTCGCGACCGACCTCCGAACGCGGCAGGAGGAAGCGGAGGCCTGCGGGTTCGAGCCATTGAGCCACGGCTTCGGCGAGGCCCTCGCCGTCGGCGCGCGGGGGGACGAGATGGACCGGGATCCCGAGCTCGCCCGCCGCCTCGGCCGTGCGCGCCCCGACACAGCCGACGCGCAGGCCCGGCCGATCGAGCGGGATGCCGAGCTCGGTGGAACGCGCCGCCAGGGCTCGGGCGGCGTTCGCGCTCGCCAGCAGGAGCACGTCGTACACGTCGATCCGCTGCAACGCTTCGTCGAGCGCCGAGGCATCTTCGAGGGGTTCGATCCGGACCGTGGGAAGCTCGATGGCATCGCCACCGAACGCACGGATCACCGAGCTCAGCTCGAAGGCCTGCGCCTCGGGCCGTGTGACCAGCACGCGCCGCCCGAAGAGCGGGAGTCGTTCGAACCAGGCGAGCTCGTCCCGCAGTCGCACGACGTCGCCCACCACGACGACGGCTGGAGCCCCGAGGCCCGCCTCTTCGACGCGCTTCGGCAGGTCGGCGAGCGGCGCGACCACGGTCTCCTGGCGGGCGGTCGTCCCCCACATCACCGCCGCGGCGGGCGTGTCCGGCGAGCGACCAGCCGAGAGAATCCGTTCGACCAGGCGCGGAAGGTTTCGCATCCCCATCAGGATCACGAGCGTGTCGACGGCGGTGGCGAGTGCCTCCCAGCGTGTGGCCGCGGTGACCTGAGTCGGGTCGTTGTGCCCCGTCACGACAGCGAACGAGGCGGAGTAGCGTCGGTCGGTCACCGGGATGCCCGCGTGGCTGAGCGCGGAGAGTGCCGAAGTCACGCCGGGAACGACTTCGAAAGTGACGCCCGCCGCCACGCAGGCGCTCGCCTCTTCGCCGCCTCGGCCGAAGACGAAGGGGTCGCCTCCCTTCAGCCGCACGACGACCTTGCCGTCGTGGGCGAACCGGACCAGGAGAGCATTGATGTCGTCCTGGCTCCGGGTCGGTGCGTCGTGGCCCCGCTTGCCGACGTTGATGAGCTCCGCATCGGGGGACGCATGGCCGAGCACGGCATCGTCGACGAGCTGGTCGTAGAGCACGACGTCGGCCCTTCGCAGCGCTTCGGCGCCGCGCAGGGTGAGAAGCCCGGGGTCGCCCGGGCCCGCTCCCACGAGCACGACTCGGCCGCCGGCAACGCGGCCACTCACGCGGGCTCCGCATGCAGCGCGTCCAGAAGCGCCTGGCCGCCGTGCGCCAGCACCTCTCGGGCAGCGGCGGCGCCGGCTTCGGCCGCCACCTCGCGGCCCGTCTCGTTGCGAGCGCGGTAGAGCGTTGCCCCGTCCCGAGAACAAAGCATGGCTTCGAGGTGGACGCGGTCGCCGTCGAGCCTCGCATGAGCCGCGAGCGGCGTGCTGCAGTCGCCGCCGAGGCCAATGAGGAACGCGCGCTCGGCCAGGGCGGCGGTGCGCGCGTCCGCGTCGTCGAGTGCGGCGAGGTCGGCGGCAAGCGGATCGCCGGCTCGGGTCTCGAGAGCGAGGATGCCTTGGCAGACCGCGGGCAGCATCCAGCGTGGCTCGAGCCGGTCGGAGATGCGGTCGCTGAGGCCCAGGCGGTCGAGCCCCGCGCAGGCCAACACCACGGCGTCGAGACCCTCGTCTTCCAGCTTCTGCAATCGCGTCGGGACGTTGCCGCGCAGCGGAACGATGCGAAGGTCTGCTCGAGCGCGACGCAGCTGTGCCTCGCGCCGCACGGAGCCCGTGCCAACGAGCGCCTCGGGCGGCAGCTCCGACAGCGTCACTCCGGGCCTCCGAGCGACCAGCGCGTCGCGTGCGTCGGCACGCTCGGGAAACGCGGCAAGCTCGCAACCACTCGCGATCTCCGCCGGCAGATCCTTCGCACTGTGTACGGCCACGTCGGCTCGGCCATCGAGCAACGCCTCTTCGATCTCCTTCACGAAGAGGCCCTTGCCCCCGATCTTTGCGAGCGAGACGGATTGGATGCGATCGCCGGTGGTCTTGAGCACGACCAGCTCGGTTTCGCGGCCAAGCTGGCTGCGGATCTTCGCGGCGATGCCCTCGGCCTGAGCCAGGGCGAGATCGCTTCCGCGCGTGGCGATGCGGACGGTCACGGGCGGACCTCAGCCACTCTCACTGAGGCTCCGGCTCGTCGTCGTCATCGTTCTCGGGCAGCGCTTCGTCGCCCTCCCCCGCGCGCCCGTCGAGGCCGAAGAGAGTCCGGGCAACCTCGAGGTAGGCCACGCCTTCCTCGCGCTCGGCCTCGCTTCGCAACCTCGACAGTGGGGCGTGCAGCACCTTGTTCACGATCGAACGCGCCAGCTGCTCCACCCCCTCCTTCTGCTGCGTGTCGAGACCGAGTCTTGCCAGGTAGCGGTCGAGCTCTGCGTCGCGGATCTCGTCCGCGCGGTCGCGCAGGTCTCGGATCGTGGGCACGGCTTGCAACGCCGTCATCCAGCCTTGGAAGTTCTGCTGCTCCTCGGCCACGATCGCCTCGGCGCGGACCGTCTCGCGGCGTCGCTCCTCCGCGTTCTCCTCGGCTACGCCCGAGAGGTCGTCGAGGTCGAACAGGTAGACATCGTCGATCTCGTTCACGGCCGGATCGACGTTGCGAGGTACGCCGATGTCGATCACGAAGATCGGGCGACCGCGTCGGACGCGCAGAGCGGCCAGCATCGCCTCGCGCCGGATGATGGGCTCGTCCCCGCCGATGCAGGTCAACACGACATCGGCGTCGGCGAGCAACGCATCGAGCTGGTCGAGCCCATGAGCCTCGGCGTCGAAGCGCTCAGCCAGCTCTTCGGCCCGCGCTCGGGTCCGGTTGACGACCCGGACGTGACCGAGGCCCTCGCCGCGCAGAGCCTCGAGCGCCAACTCGATCATCTCGCCTGCGCCCACCAGGACCGCTCGCTTGTCTTCGAAGCGTTCGAACACCTGGCGCGCCAGGTCCACCGCAACGCGCGCCACCGAGACCGGGCGCTCTGCGATGGCGGTCTCGCGCCGCACGCGCTTGGCGGTGCTGAAGGCGCGCGTCATCAGCCGGTTCAGGATCACCCCGCAGGCGCCGGCTTCGACGGCCGCCCGGTAGGCGTCCTTCATCTGTCCGAGGATCTGCGGCTCGCCCACCACGAGCGAATCCACCGAGGCAGCCACGCGAAAGACATGCCGAACGGCCGGCCCGTCGGCGAAGTGGTAGAGACACTCGTCCAGGGTCGCCGCCGAGACCTCGCCATCGCGCGCGAGATCGTGGCGGAAGAATGATTCGAGTCGCAGGCGCGCCGCTTCGGGCTCGCGCGTCGAAACCAGCACCTCGACCCGGTTGCACGTCGAGACGAGGATGGCCTCTTCGATCTCTGCGCAGCCGGTGAGTTTTGCCAGGGCGAGCCCCGGGTCTTCCACAGCGAAGCGCTCGCGGACCTCGACCGGCGCCGAGCGGTGGTTCATGCCGGCGAGCAGCAGCTTCATGCCGTGAGCCCGATCCCGATGACGGCGAAGAGCAGGAACGCGAACCCGCCGATCGCCGAGAGCGCTGCGTTGCGCGCGCTCTGGTGGGCCGCGAAGCGCGCCAGGAGGAGCGCCCCATAGATCGCCCACGCCAGGGTCATCCAGATCTCGTGGGGCGAGCCGCTCCAGACGTGTCCGGCCTCGCCCTGGAGCCAGAACATCCCGGTGAGCATACCCAGCGTAAGCAACGGGAAGCCGACCGACAGGGCCACGAGGTTCACGCGGTCGAGGGTTTCGAGCGCTGGCAACTGAGAGAGCTGCGGGCGCCCCTTGTACTTGAGGCGCGACGCCTCGCGCAGGAACGCCACCCCGGCGACGCTCGCCAGGGCCAACAAGCCCAGCCCTGCGCTCGCGAGCAACACGTGGGCATGGGACCAGGCTCCGGCCGCGAGCGCACCTTCCCCGGCCGCGTGGGGCAGGCGCAGCGCACCCACGAAGGCCCCCAGGAAGCCGACGGGAGCCATCGCCAGGACGAGCGCGTTCCAACGCGCGCGGCGCGCAAAGGCGAGGTAGAAGAGCATCGCGAGGCACGCCATCAACGAAGTCGCGGTGGGTAGATCCGTCAGCTGCGGCGTCGGCACGGATTGATGCAGGAACGCGAAGGATGCGAGATGAACCACGGCCCCGGCGCTCAGCAGGAGCAAGGCCACCTGGCGCGCACGGCCGCCGCGTTGCGCCAGGGCCACGCCACCCGCGACACCGGCAGCGAGATAGAGCGCCGCAGCGAACTGATGGAGCCCGATCAGCATGAGCCGTCCTCCGCCCGCGCCGCACGCTGCTTCGCGAGGCGCTCCATCTGCTCGGCCACGCGGGCCGAATCGTCGACCATCTCGAACACGCGGTAGGCGGGCTCGCCGAACAACACGAACCGGATCTCGCCGAGTGAGCCGTCTCCGGCAACGTGACTGCGTGCCTCTTCGAGGAGAACCTCGGCGCAACGCTGCATCGGGAAGCCGGCGATCCCCGCGCCGATGGCAGGCACGGCAAGCGTCTCGCAGCCGTTCGCCTCGGCGAGGACGAGGCTCGCACGCATCGAGCTGCGAACACTCTCCTCGCTGGCAGTCCCACCCGGCGGCATCGACGCCGCGTGGATGACGAAGCGGGCCGGCAGATCGCCCGCGCCCGTGATGGCCGCGGCGCCCACCTCGATGGGCCCGTGCGCGTCACACTCGGCCTGGATCGAGGGCCCACCGCGGCTGGCAATGGCCTCCGCGACTCCGGCGCCGAGCTGCAGCGCGCTGTTCGCGGCGTTGACCACGGCGTCCACTTCCTGGGCCGTGATGTCGCCCTCGAGAAGAACGATGCGTCCATTCATGGTGAGTGAGCTCGAGTGCGTCCGCTCATCGATCAGGACTCGGAGCGCGGAAAGAGCGCCTCGTCCACGAGCTCGCAGAGCGCGTGGCCGATGGTGATGTGGGATTCCTGGATGCGCTGGGTGTCGTTCGACGGGACGACGATCGCGCAATCGACAAGCGGGGCGAGCTTGCCGCCGTCCTTGCCGATCAGTCCGATGGTGGTGAGGCCGCGCTCGCGCGCCTCCTTCACCGCGGCCAGGACGTTGGGTGAGTTGCCCGAGGTCGAGATCGCGACGGCCACGTCACCCTCGCGCCCGTGGGCCTGGATGAGTCGTGTAAAGACGTGGTCGAAGCCGTAGTCGTTGCCGATGGCGGTGAGGTCGGAGGAGTTGGCGGTGAGCGCGATGGCGGGCAACGCCGGCCGTTCGCGCGAGAGGCGCCCGGTCAGTTCGCCGGCGATGTGCTGGGCATCGCTCGCGGAGCCCCCGTTCCCGAAGAGCAGGATCTTGCCCCCGCCCTGGAGGCCGGCCGTGCAGAGCTCCGCCGCGCGGGCCACGGTCTCGGCCGCGCCGTCCGCCAGGGCCTGCTTCACGGCCATGCTCTCGTGGAGGATCGCTCGAACGCGGGCGGGCGCGTCGGGATGGGACATGACGCGGTCTCCTGGGGGGATCCCGGTAAAAAGTCTTTGAAATACGGGGAGATCCGGGATAAGCGACGAGGTTACCGGGCACCCCCGCGGGCGTCAACGTCGGGCAAAACAGGCACCCAGGGCGCCGCGCCCCCGCCGCAAAACCGGCTGCTACGCTCGACCGTCGCTTCCTGGCCGTTTCGGGGCAGTCCCGTGACCCGGCTCGAAGTCAGACATCCAAGAACTCGCGCGCGCACGAGAGCAAGAGGAGTTGCAGCCATGGCCGACATCGTGGACGTCACCGATCAGAACTTCGAGGCGGAGGTCCTCAACTCGGACACGCCGGCAATCATCGATTTCTGGGCCGAGTGGTGTGCGCCCTGCCGCGCCATCGCTCCCATCGTGAAGGACCTCGCCGATCAGTTCGACGGCAAGGTGAAGATCGTCAAGATGAACATCGACGAGAACCCGAGCACGCCGGCCAAGTACGGCGTGCGCGCGATACCGACAGTGCTCGCCTTCCAGAACGGCGAAGTCGTCGAAATGCTTCAGGGCGCACGCCCGAAGGGCGACTTCGAAGAGATGGCTCAGAAGCTCCTCTGACCGACCTTTCTTCTCTTGCGGCTTCGGGTTCCGGCCGGGCAAAGGGTCCGGCGAATGGCTCGCTCGATGCTGCGGGGTCTCAGGGGCTTGCGGGCGGGCTGCGCTTTATTTCGCCGGACCCTTTGCCCGTCCGGAACCCTCCTTGCCCATCAGGCGGCTGGTTCCATCGGGCTCTTGAATAGTTTTACGGGCCAGCGTCGGCGTACCGCTTCGCGGTACAGGAACGGGTCGGGGTTCGTGACGACGGGGTGGCCTACCAGATCGAGTAGCGGCAGGTCGGTGATGGAGTCGGTGTAGAACCAACTCTTCGCGAGGTCGATGCGTTCTTCCTCGATGAACTGCTGGAGCCAGTAGATCTTTCCCTCTTCCATACAGATGGGCTCGATGACGCGGCCGGTGAAGAGCCCGTCCTCGACTTCGAGCCTCGTGTACAGGACGTGCGGGATGCCGAGACGCAGGGCGAGGGGTTGCACGACGAAGCGCATCGAGCCCGACACGATGGCCACGATGTGGCCGGCATCCAGGTGGCCCTGCACGACCTCGGCCGCTTCGGGGTAGACCGTCTCGGCGACGCACTCCTCGAACCAGACCGCCGCCTCGCGCTCCATCTCGGCCTCGCTCTCGCCCTTGAACTGGGAGAGCATGCTCTCGGTCCAATCGGCGATGTCGAGCACGCCGGCCTTGTACTGAAGGTAGGCGCCGAGGCCCTTTACCAGATCCCAACCCGTGAGCTCGCCGCGCTCATAGCGGTACTTCATGTACAGCGACCCGGAGTTCTCGCAGATCAGGGTCTTGTCCATGTCGAAGAAGGCGCCGACCCGGTTGGGCCGTGTTGCGGGCAGCTCGTCCGTCATCGCGGCCGAGTCTAGAACATGTAGCGACGCATCGAGACGTTGAGCAGCAGCCCGATGGTGGCGAGGTTTGCCAGCAAGGCGGAGCCGCCATAGGAGAAGAGCGGCAGCGGGACGCCGATCACCGGCGCGAGGCCGAGCACCATCGCGACGTTGATGGCCGCGGGCCAGAAGAGCAGCGCCACGCAACCGACCGCGAGGAACGCGCCGAAGTTGTCCTTCGAGTTGCGCGCGATCACGAGCCCCCAGAGCAGCAGCGCGATGAACAAGCCGAGGACGACGAAGCTCCCGATCAATCCCCACTCTTCGGCGAGCACCGAAAAGACGAAGTCGGTGTGCTGGGTCGGAAGGAAGCGCAGCTGGGTCTGCGTACCCTCGAGATAGCCCTTGCCGAAGAGCCCCCCCGAGCCGACGGCGATGGTCGACTGAATGGCCTGGTAGCCGGACGAGAGTGGGTCGCGGCCGGGGTCGACGAAGTCGAGGATGCGACCGCGCTGGTAATCCCGGAGACCGAACGACCACAGCCCGGCAAACGCCGCCACGCCGAGCGCGGCGACCCCGGCCCACGCGCGCGCCGGGATGCGGACGAAGACCACGAAGGTCGTGCCCACCAACAGGGTCAGCAGAGCGACGCCCATGTCGCGCTGCAGCACGATCAAGGTGACGGGCGCCACCAACAAAGCGGCGGGCTTCCACAGCTCGCGCAGCTGCCGGATCTGGCTCGGCGGATTGCGCGCGAACCAGCGCGCGAGCACGAGGACGGCTCCCACCCTCGCAAGTTCCGAAGGTTGGATCCGCACCGGGCCGAAAACGAGCCAGCCCTGGCTGCCGCGGATCACCGGTGCCAACACCAAGGTCAAGAGCAACAGCACGAGAGTCGCGACGTAGGCCGGCATCGCCAGGCGCTGCAGGTGGCGGTAGTCCACGGCCACGGCCGCGACGAGGGCCATCGTCCCGATCGCGAGGGCCGTGAGCTGGCGCCGGACTTCGGGCGCCATGCCGCCGGGGCCGGAGTGAGTGGCCGACCAGAGATTCGCGAGCCCCATCCCAACGAGCACCACCGTGAGGCCGAGCAACAACCAGTCGAAGTTCTGCGCCGACCGTCGGTCAATTCGCAGCACGGTCGCCCTCCCCTTCGACGACCGCATCTGCGGTGACGACCGGTTCGGGCGAGCCATCCTCCAGCGTCGGCGACTCGGCGGGCGCGAGGGCCGCCTGCTTCTTGTCCCACCACGCCTGGATCAGCTTCCCGGCCACGGGCCCCGCCGCCGACCCGCCATGCCCCCCGTGTTCCACCAGGACGGTCACCACGATTTCTGGCGCCTTGGCGGGCGCATAGGCGATGAACCAGGCGTGGTCGCGATGGTGCTCTGCGATCTCTTCTTCGTCGAGGTCTTCGGTGTGCTGGAGGCCGACGACCTGGGCCGTGCCGGTCTTCGCCGCAACCTCGAGACCCTTCACCGCCACCGCGTGCCCGGTGCCGCGCGGGCTCGACACGACCCCGATCATCCCATCGCGCACGCGTTCGAGGTGTTCGAGCGCGACAGGCGCGGTGCCGCGCACCTCGGGGTGCGTCACTTCGAGGATGCGGCCGTCGCGGTCCGTCCGGCGCAGGACGATGCGCGGCCGGATCTGCGTGCCGCCGTTGGCGAGCGTCGCGGTCGCAACGGCGAGCTGCAGCGGCGTCACGAGGTTGTAGCCCTGGCCGATCGCGGCGGAGATCGTCTCCCCCCCGATCCAGGGCTCGCCGCGCCGGGCGAGCTTCCAGGCCGTGGTGGGGACGAGGCCCGCCTTCTCCTGGGGCAGACCGATCCCGGGTTTGCGCCCGAGGCCGAAGCCCCGAGCGAAGTAGGCGATGCGATCGATGCCGAGCTTGCGACCGATCTCGTAGAAGAAGACGTCGCACGATTCGACGAGCGCCTTCTGCATGTCGACCCAACCGTGGCCGGCCCGTTTCCAACAGCGATATGTGCGCCGCCCGAGCTTCCAGTGGCCCGGGCAGAAGACGCGCGTCTCGGCGTTGGCGATGCCTTCCTCGAGCGCGGCCGCCGCCACGATCGGCTTGTAGGTCGAGCCGGGCGGATACTGGCCCGAGAGCACGCGGTCGTGGAGCGGGCGCCGCGGGTTGTCATTGAGCGAGCGCCAGGTCGCCGTGTCGATCCCGCCCACGAAATCGTTGGGGTCGTAGCCGGGGCTCGAGAGCAGCACGAGCACGTCGCCGTTGCGCGGGTCGAGAGCGACCACGGCGCCAGCCCGGTCGACACCGCCGCTCTCCCGACGGTACGCCTGGCGGGCGATCTCCTGGAGGTCCCAGTCGAGGCTCAGCACGACGCTGCCGCCGGGCTCGGGCTCCACCTCTTCGAGGACCTCCACCTCTCGGCCTGCCACGTCGACCACGACGTTGCGGCCTCCGGCGCGGCCGCGCAGGTGCGCCTCGAGCAGCGATTCGATCCCTGACTGTCCCACCACCTCGCCGGCGCGATAGTCCGCGAAAGCCCGCGTCTTCAACTGCGACTCGCGCACCTGGCCGAGCGTGCCGAGCAGGTGGGGCGCAAACTCGCCGTCGACATAGAGCCTGCGCGGGCGTACGTCCGTGGTGACCCCGGGCAGCGCGTAGCGATGTGACTCGACGCGGGCGAGCGCGTCACGGGAGAGATCGCCCACGAGATCCACGGGCTGGAAGCGGCGGCGACCGCGCGGCTTTTCAACGCGTTCGCGCAGGGCGCCGGCCTCGCCTCCGACCAGCTCCGCCAGCACGGGCCAGGTCACGTCAGGCTGGCGCACTTCGGCCGGGATCGCTTGGAGCGAGAAGGCAGCCCGTGTGGTCGCGATCGGCCGCCCCTCACGATCGAGGATCTGCCCGCGTGGGGCTTCGAGTCGGACGGTCCGGATCCGGTTGCGTTCCGAACGCAGGCGCAGCGCCTCGCCTTGGATCACCTGGAGCTGGAACAACCGCAGGCCGAAGATCGAGAACGCCACGATCACCAGGAGCGAAAGCCACGTGACGCGTCGCTCCACGTGGGGGTCGAGGCCGCTGCCGAGGTTGCCGAGCACGCTCAGGCCTCACGCCGACGCGGCGCGAGCGGGACGGCGCGACGGTCATCATCCGTGAGGGCTTGGACGACTCGGGACAGGAACGGCAGGACCAACGGAGCCAGGAGCCCATCGATGGCAGCCTGGCTCGCGAGCCGCCCTGCCGCCGGCCAGGCCACGCCGTCCGCAAACAAACGAGAGAGTGCGACGCTCCCGAGCCCGTACGCCACCGAGAGTGCCGCCACCAGGAAGGCGGTCGGCGCGGCGCGGCGGAGGTCGAGCTGGGCGCCGGCGAGGCGCGTGATCGCGAAGGCCACCACGAAGAGCAATGCGTGCTGACCCAACAGCGCCCCGGTCAGGACATCCGCCATGCAGCCCAGCCCCGCCGCGATCAGCAGACCCGTGGCGCCGGGCTGCAGGAGGCCGAGCGCCACGACGACCACCAACACGAGGTCGGGATGGAAGCCCTGTGGGATGGCCCCGGCGAGAGCCCCACGCAGGATCAGTGCGGTGATGCCGGCCAGCGCCAGCGCAATCGCCGGTTTCATGAACCCGGCGCGGGCGCCGCGGCGTCGTCGTAGAGCAGCTCCATGGTCGGCGCGCGCCAGAGCATCACGAAGACCTGCTCGAGCTGACCGAAGTCCACCGCCGGCTCAAGGATCGCGTGCTGGGTCAACCCGTAGGGCGAGGCGACGAGCTCTTCGACCCGTCCGACGCTCAGGCCCTTCGGGTAGACGCCGTCCAGACCCGAAGAGATGACCTCGTCCCCCACGGCCACGTCGGCTCCGCCCACCACGAACTCGAACTCCAGCCGGTCGCCACCGCGGCCGCGCACGATCCCACGGACCCGGCTGCGTTGCACGATGCCATCGATGGCGCTCTGACGGTCGACCAGCAACATCGTGCGGCCGGCGTTCTCGGAGGTCGCCGTGACGAGCCCGACCACGCCGGAGTCCGTGATCACCGGCATCCCCGCGCGCAGGCCGTTGGCGTGGCCGCGGTCGAGCAGCACCGAACGGAACCACGGCGAGATGTCCTGGCCCACCACCTCCATGGGCAGCATCGGCGTCTCGAAGCCGTCGCGCATCTCGACGATCCGCTGCAGGCGCCCGCTGGCCACGAGCGCCTCGCGGTACTGGAGGTTCTCTTCACGCAATGCCGAGAGCTGTGCCCGCAGTGAATCGTTTTCGTGTTGGACGTCGACGAGCGCGACGTATTGCTGCCACGTGTCGCGCACGAGGTCGACCGGCGCGGCGATCATCTTCTGAAGGGGGACGGCGACGTCGAGCACCATGCCGCGTGCGAAGCCCAGCTCACCCGGCCCCGCGCTGCGCGCCCGCCGGTCGGCGTGCATGCTCACGAGCGAAACCAGGAGGATCACTCCAAAGAGGAGCGGAACTCGCAATCGAAGCAGGAGATCCCGCATGCCGTAACACCCATCCGGGGGGAAGGGTCGGGGTCAGCCCCGTCAGGAGGTTCGGATCGTGACGTCCTTGAGGAGATGGATCTCGTCCAGACAGCGCCCGGTCCCGAGAGCGACCGCCGTGAGCGGATCCTCGGCCAGCATCACCGGCAGGCCCGTCTCTTCGCGAAGCAGGATGTCGAGGTTGTCCAGCAGCGCCCCACCCCCCGTGAGGACGATGCCCTTGTCCACGATGTCTGCCGCCAGCTCCGGCGGTGTCTGCTCGAGCGCCACCTTCACGGCATCCACGACGGCGTTCACCGGGCCCGACAGGGCCTCGCGGATCTCTTCGGACTTCACTTCGAGGATCTTCGGAACGCCGGCGACCAGGTCGCGGCCTTTGAGTTCCATCGAGCGTGTCTCTTCGCTGGCGTAGGCCGTGCCGATCGTGATCTTGATCTCTTCCGCCGTGCGCTCACCGATCAGCATGTTGTACTTGCGCTTGATGTAATCGATGATCGCCTCGTCCATCTTGTCGCCGCCGACGCGGGTCGAGTTGGAGTAGACGATGCCGGAGAGCGAGATCACGGCGACCTCGGTCGTGCCGCCGCCGATGTCGATGATCATGTTGCCCGAGGGCTCGGTCACGGGAAGCCCGGCGCCGATGGCGGCCGCCATGGGTTCCTCGATCAGGTAGACCTCGCGCGCGCCCGCCGACATCGCCGACTCGCGCACGGCGCGCTTCTCCACCTCGGTGATGCCCGAAGGCACGGCGATGACGATTCGCGGCCGCACCAGGGTCGAGCGGTTGTGCACGCGCGCGATGAAGTAGCGGAGCATCGCTTCGGTGACTTCGAAGTCGGCGATGACGCCGTCCTTGATGGGCCGCGTGGCGACGATGTTGCCGGGCGTGCGGCCGAGCATCTCTTTGGCTTCGCGGCCGACCGCGCGGACCTTGTCGACGCCGCGCGCATCCTTTACGACGGCAACGACACTCGGCTCCGACACGACGATGCCGCGGCCCCGCGCGTAGACGAGGGTGTTGGCGGTGCCGAGGTCGATGGCGAGGTCGTTGGAGAACCAGCCGAGGATGGGATCGAGAAGCACGAAGCATCTCCCGTGGGACGCCGTTCGTTCGGCCGTCCGGTCTCGTGGAATCTCCGCGTGATTCGCTAAGTCACCGGATTGGTGACGTTATCCGCACACGCATACCGTGGCATCCTAACAGCCGCACATAGCCGGGACAAGCCCGCGGTGCCGCTCGCGAACTCGCTGCCGGCCGCTCCGAAGGCGCTTGCCGCCGCCACGGCCCGACCGTAACCTCGGCCAGCTCCCAACGCGGGCTAACACCTTCATCCCGCGCGGGAAAATGCCAAGAGGAGGCCAGATCCGGCCATGTTGCGATTCATCCGGCAAGGGCAGCGTTGGTTCGTCACCGCACTGGTGGCCACCATCGGCGGCGTATTCATCCTCTTCTTCGGCCCCTGGGATTTCTCCCAGAGCGCGGGGAGCACCGAGGCGCCGATCTCGGTGGACGGCGTGCAGTTCCGGCGCGAGGACGTGACCCGGGTCCGCCAGAACATCGAGAAGCAATATCGTGACACCTTGGGCGACCAGTTCGACGCGGTGGCCGCCAACCTCCAGATCCAGGACCGCGCGGTTCGCCAGCTGATCGACCGGGCGATCCTCGCCAGCGAGGCACGCCGCATGGGGCTCGCCGCCAGCGACGTCGAAGTGGACCGCATGATCCGCCGCGAGTTCGACGGATTCCGCAACAGCGAGGGCCAGCTCGACGAAGAACAGGCCCGTGCCTATGTCGTCTACGAGTGGGGCTCGGTCCGCCGCTTCAAGGACGCAGTCCGCACCGACCTGCTTCTCCGCAAGCTCGGTCGCGTCCTGCTCGGCAGCGCCGGCGCCTCACGTTCCCAGGCCCGCGACTCGCTCCGCTACCAGCAGGAGGAGGTCCGCATCGCCTTCGTGTCCCTCGACCCGAACGATGCGCCCGACTCTCTCGAGGTGGTGCCGGGCGATGTCGAGGAATTCTCACGCACCGACACCGAGCGCATCGAGGCCTACTACAAAGAGAACCTGACCCAGTATCGACTCCCCGAGCGTCTCCACCTGCAGCACGTGTTGGTGCGGGTCGGTGACGACGGCGAAGACGCAGCGCGCGAGCGCGCCGCAGCCGCGCGGGCCCGAATCGAAGCGGGCGAGGACATGGCGAGCGTCGCCCGCGAACTCTCCGAAGACGAAGGTTCGAAGGATCTCGGCGGCGACCTCGGCATGTTGCCCGCGTCGGACGTGGCGCAGGCGCTGCGCGACGCCGTCGCGGAACTCGAGGCGGGCGAGCTTTCGTCGGTGGTTCGGGGCGAGCAGGGTTTCCACATCGTGCGACGCGAAGATGCGAAGCCGGAAGAAACGCGCAGCCTCGAAGACGCGACCCTCGACATCGCGACGGAGCTCTACCGCGCGGATCAGGCTGCACACTTCGCGACCGAGCGCGCCGACAACCTGCGCGAGCGGATCGCCGGCGGCCAATCCCTGGAAGAGGCGGCCCGCGGCCTGCAGCTCGGCATCGAGCGCACGGCCTTCTTCCGGCGTCGCCCGGACGGCTACATCCCCGATCTGGGAGACTCGATGGAGGCCCAGACGGCCGCCTTCTCCCTCGGCGAGGGTGCGCCCACCTGGCCGCACCCCCTGCCGGTGGGCAACAAGACGGCCTTCATCCAGCTGTTGGAGCGCCGGAGCCCGGACGCCGGCGAGATCGAGGCCCAGGTGGACGGCGAACTCGAGCGCCTGACCGAACAGGCCCAGGGCCAGGCGGAGCGGGTCTGGCTCGACGAGCGGCGTGCCCAGCTGCAGAGCGAAGGGCGGATCTCCATCGATGAGACCGCCTTCGACGACACGCTCTAGCACCCGCCACACGGCCTAGCGGCGAACCGCCAGACCGCGCCCTCGCAAACCGGGCGGTCTAGGTGACCGCGTTCCGGAACGCCTCGAGCCGCCGTCGGTTGGGCGCCGAGCGGAGCTTGGCCAGGGCGCGCGCCTCCAGCTGACGCACGCGCTCGCGCGAGAGCCCGAGTTTGCTGCCGATCTCTTCGAGCGTGTGGTCGCTCTCGTCGCGCATGCCGAAGCGCCAGCGCAGGATGTTGCGCTCGCGCTCGTTCAACACGCTGATCGAGTCCTCGGCCGCGCGTTCGAGACGCACCTGGTCGAGCCCCTCCTGAGGCGGTGTCACCGACGGATCCTTCACGAAGTCCTTCAGCAACTTCGAGTCGGTGCCGCGCACCTCGCTCTCCAGCGAGAGCGGGTCGCGCGTCATGCGCTGCAGTTGCTCGGCCTGGTCGGGCGTCACGTTGAGCTCCGCGGCCAGCTCCCAAGTCGTCGGCTCGCGCCCGAGCTTCTTCTCGAGCGAACTCGTCGCCCGATAGAACTTGAGCAGCGTGTCGTACATGTGACTCGGGATGCGGATCGTGCGCGACTGGTTCTGGATCGAGCGGATCAGAGCCTGCCGGATCCACCACAGCGCATAGGTCGAGAACTTGTGCCCGCGCCGGTAGTCGAACTTCTCGACCGCGCGGATCAGGCCGAGATTCCCCTCCTGGATCAGATCCAGGAACGGGATGCCCATGTTCCGGAAATCCTTCGAGATCGCGACGACCAGCTTCAGGTTGTGCTTCACGAAGGTGTTCTTCACCTCGGCCAGCTCGTCCCACGAGTCTTCGATGTCGGCGAGCCGTTGGAGGAAAGCCTCCGTGGCGAGGCCGCCGCGCGCCTGGGCCTCGCGCAGCTTCTTGCGCGCGGCCGTCTTCTTCTGGGCCTGCTCCCGCTGGCCCCGCTCCGTGCTGGGCGCGGTGCGGGCGCGCATCCGGTCGAGCAGCCGGGTCGAGCTCTTCATGTCCTTCGCGATCTCCTGGAGATCGCGGCGGATGCGCCCGAAGACCGGCATCGAGAGGTCGGCCTTCGCGAGCTCGCGCGACACCTTGCGGTCGAACTTCGCGAGCTCGGCCGCCTTCTCCGCGCCCCCCTCGACCAGTGCCTCGCGCTTGGGCAGCCAGCGGTTGATCTTGCGATGGGCCGCATCGACGTGCGCGCCGCGGTCCTCGCCCTCGGGCGAGCCGCTGCCGAACGACTCGGACATCTTGCCCGTGACGCGGTTGTCGGTCTGGAGTTGCAGCCAGATCCGGACCGACTCTTTCGCCGTGTAGGGCACGGAAAGGATGCCCTGTTTCACATCGAGCGTGGACGCCTCGATCCCCTTGGCCAGCAGGACCTCCTGGTCCTTGGTGAGCGTCGGGATCGATCCGATGTCGGCGAAGTAGGAGACGAGCGCATTCCGCTCGCGCGGGCGATCGGAATCCTTGCGCGCACGACCCCTCGGCTTGGCCTTCACCTCCGGGTTCGCCAATGCCGCGATGGCTTCGGCGGCCGGCGAGAGGGCGGGCTTTCCCTTGGCTTTCGCTGCGGGCGCCGTGGCCGCCTTCGCGGCCGGAGCCACGACCGTCTTGGTCGCCGTCTTCACTGCAGCTTTGGCAGCGGTCTTCGCCGGAGCGGTGGCCTTCGCCACCGCCTTGGGCGAGGCCGGGCTGCGCCGCTCACTGCGCTTTTTCGCCACCAGCTCACGGGTGCGCTTGGCGCGCGCCTCCTGCTCTTCGCTGGCGCTCTTGGGGGCGCGGGACGTGCCGCCTCGGGCCGCCCTCCCCTTGCGCGGGGCCTTCGTCGTCGCGTTCGAGCTTCCAGGTCCCTTCACGTTGCGTCCTCCAGGCCGAACCTGCCTCGAGGGCGGGCGGGGCCTTGCGTGAGCAGCGGTCGGCATGCTCCGGCAATCCGGTGCACACCTCGGCTCGGTCGACTCTTCGGGGGGGATCGAAACGTTGCGACTGGGCGGCCGGAAACTCCGGGCCGCGAACCACTGACAATCTGGAACCCGACTCTCGGGGCGAGTGGCAAACGGGGGTTTTGCCGTCTCGGGTTCCGCCCATGAGTGTTTCTCCACTCAGGGTCGGGACGCAGGGTAGAACGAATTTCCAGCGGTTGTCAAAGGATTTGCGACAAAAACCGCGGATCTTCGTCGCGAATTGCAGATCGGTCTGGGGTCGGCTCGGGGCTCGAGCCCGTCGATCTGGGGCCCGGAGTCAGACGAAGGAGGCCCGGCGATGCCGGATCAGATCCATGAACTCGCTGCGGGTTTTCGGGTCTTCGCTGAACGAGCCCTTGAGCGAACTGCTGATGGCATAGGCGTTCTGGCGTTCCACGCCGCGCATCATCATGCACAGGTGGCTCGCCTCCACGACCACGCCGACGCCCTTCGGCTGAAGGACTTCCTCAATGGTTTCAGCTATTTCCGTGGTCATGCGCTCCTGGACCTGGAGTCGCCGGGCGAACATCTCGACCAGCCGGGGGATCTTGGAGAGGCCGACGACCTTGCCGTTCGGGATGTAGGCCACGTGGGCGCGCCCGAAGAACGGGATCATGTGGTGCTCGCAGAGGCTATAGAAATCGATGTCCTTCACGACCACCATCTCGTCGTAGGAGACGTCGAACATGGCGTCGTTCAGGATCTCGCGGGGGTTCTGCTGGTAGCCGGAAGTCAGAAACCGGTAGGAGCGTGCCACCCGGCCCGGTGTCTTCTGGAGCCCGTCCCGACCGGGGTCTTCGCCGAGCTCCTTCAGCAGGGCGTGGACGTAGCCCTCGATCGGGTCGTTCGTTTCGTCGCTCATCGGTCTTCTCCGTACTCGAACCCGTTCTTGCGGGTCTCCTGGACTCGGACGCGCAGCAGCCGGGCGCGGGCTTCCCGCTCGATGGGGCCCGCCAATCGCTCATGGATCACCCGGGCGACGTTCTCGGCGGTCGAGATGCGCTCGGCGAACAGCGGGTGCTCGGCGAGGTTCGTGTGGGCCAGCGGCTCGAGCACGTGCTCGCCGACCAGGGCGTCGAGCCGCTCGGGCGCCATCACCCGGCCCGATGGATCGAGGGGGCCCGTGACCGTGACCTCGATGCCGTAGTCGTGGCCGTGGAGGTTCGAGCACTTGCCGTAGATGCGGGCGTTCTCGGCCTCGGAGAACGCGTCGCTTCGCAGGACGTGGGCCGCCGGGAAGCGGTAGCGCCGCGACACCGCGATCACGCCGGGCCTTCCGTGATCTCGACCGTGAGGTCGGCATCCTGGTGGAGCGTCACGCGGTCGAGCAGGCCGGCCGGCAGGGCGTCGAGCAGCAGGGCGCGGATCACGCCGGCGAAGTTCTCGGGGGTCGGCGCGTCCTTCTCGAAGTAGGGCGTGTCGGCGTTCAGGTCGCGGTGGTCGAAGCGACCCATGACCTCGCGCTCGAGGATCTCTCGCAGGTCGGCGAGGTCGAAGACCATGCCCGTCGCGGGGTCGACCTCACCGCGCAGCGTGACCTCGAGTCGATAGTTGTGGCCGTGCGTGCGAGCCGCAGGGCCGTACAACTGCTCGTTCTCGGCAGCCGTCCGGTCGCCCTGGCGGTAGCGGAGCGAGGCGGAGAAATCGATCGATCGAGTCAGGCGGACCATCCGCAACCTCGTGGAATTCCAGGGAGTTGGGCCGCGGGGGAGCCTAGCGCACAGCAGCGGCCGTCAAGCGACCCAGCTTTGCGAACCCGTTCGCACGCCCCCCTGTCGAAGGGGACGGTTCTCTTTGATGACGAAACCAGGGCCTAAGCCAGAGCGCCGCGGTCTTGGTGGTTTCGTCATCAAAGAGAACCGTCCCCTTCGACAGGGGTCAGTAGGCGCGGACTAGGCCGGTCACTACGCCGCGCACTTCGACGTCTTCCGCGGGGACCACGATCGGCTCCATCTCCGGGTTCGCCGGCTCGAGGCGGACGGTCGGTCCGTCGCGATAGAGCTTCTTCAGCGTCACTTCTTCGCCGCGCAGCAGGGCGACCACGGTCTCACCATCGCGCGCTTCCTGGCGACTCTCGACGATCACGGTGTCGCCATCTCGGATCTGCTCGTCGATCATCGAGTTTCCCTTCACGCGCAGGGCGAACAGCGACCGCCCATTGCGCAGCAGCGCCTCGGGCACGGTCACCTTCTCGGGGATCTCGATGGCCGCGATCGGGTCACCGGCTGCCACCGTGCCGAGCAGCGGGATCTCAGCGCCGCCGGCTTCGTCGTCCTCCACGGGCTCGACGGACCGCGAACGATTCCACGCCTTCCGCAGCTGCCCCTTCTGGACCAGGTGTTGGATGTGCTTGTGCACCGTCGCCACGGACGAGAGGCCGAAGTGGCGGCCGATCTCCTCGAGGCTCGGCGAGTAGCCGTTCTCGCGGATGAAGAGACGGACGTAGTCGAGGATCTCGCGCTGTCGTTTGGTCAGGGCCATGGGTTCGACTCCCTGTGGTCACGTCGCGGGCCGGGCGCGGCAGGCACGTCCACCCGACTCCTACGAGGCGAAACCCCGGACAGTTTCACCGGACCGAGGGATCTCACCTGTTGGGGCGTGCCGGGTTCGATGCCGGACAGGGCCAGATTGATTTTCGCCCTGGTTTCGCCCAAGATTCGCCGACGACGCGGGCGAAGTCAAACCCGGCCTTCGAGCTCACGCCACGGCGCGGGCCCGCCGGAGCTTCGCGTCGGCAGGCGCTCGGTAGAAGCCGCGCAGCTCCTCCAGCAGGGCCGGGAGGTCGCCGCGCAAGGGAAAGCGCCCATCCAGAGCCCGGCAATAGTGATGGCCCGCCGCATGGGCCAGCTCGTAGCGCTCGCGGGTCGGGCCATCCATCCAGGCCCCGAAATCGAAGTCGCGGAAGTGCGCCAGCGGGTCCCGCCCGTCGAGGCGGGCCAGCAGATAGCGGTCCACCTCGGATTGGAGCTCGAGGGTGAGGGCCGAGACCGGCCGGCCCTGCTCGGCGTGCCAGGCGAGGCACAGGAAGTGGCTCGTCTCCTCGACGACGGTGTCCGGGTCCATGAGGTCGGCCGGGTCGAGGTAGAGCCCGATCCAGAGCTCGCCCGCCTCCTCGACCGCCAGGAGGCCCGTTCGGGGTGCGGATTCCGGGAGCAGCTCGCGCGCCTCCTCCACCGAGAGGAGGAAGCGCCAGGCCTTCACCGAGACGTTGAGCCGATAGAGCGCGTCGAGCTGGCGCTGGGCCGCAAACATCGATCGGCGCGCTGCCGTGGCGCCGCCCAGGCTCGGGGCCAAGGCCGGGGTCACGCTGTGCTCAGGGGGCCGGGCGATGCCATGGGGCCTCCGTTCTCCCAGCGAAATCGGCCGAACCGCCCCCAGAGCTTGAGCGGGCCCGGCCGGGAGCCATTTTCCCCTTTATGGATGGCGGGTTGGGCCGGCGGCATCAAGGCCCGTTTTTTTGGGCTCCGGGGGGCTTGCACCGCCCTCCGCCGTGTCTATGATTCCGCCAACTTTTGGCAGTCGGCGACGCCGCCTGCCAATTCAGCCAGGTACCGGGCGGCCCAGGCCGCCCTCCAGACACCAGTCGACGACCGAGCAAGGTTGCCCGGGCCCGTTCGGCTGGATCCACCCCCCGAGAGGGTGCCCCGACACGGGGCGATGGAGATCATTTCAACATGAAGATCCGACCGCTTCAGGATCGCATTCTGGTCAAGCGCCTCGAAGGCGAGGAGAAGACCAAGGGCGGGATCATCATTCCCGACAGCGCCAAGGAAAAGCCGGCCGAGGGCAAGGTCGTTGCCGCAGGCAAGGGCAAGGTCGACGACGAGGGCAAGTCCCACGCGCTCGACGTCAAGAAGGGCGACAAGATCCTCTTCAGCAAGTACGCCGGGACCGAGGTCCAGATCGAAGGCGACGAGCACATCATCATCCGCGAGGACGACGTCCTCGGCGTGATCGAATAGATAGGGAGGCCAAACAAAAATGGCTGGCAAAGAAATCCGCTACGACACCGACGCACGTCAGCGTCTGCTGAACGGCGTCAACGCCATGGCCAACGCCGTGCGCGTGACGCTGGGCCCGAAGGGTCGCAACGTCCTCATCGAGAAGAGCTTCGGCTCGCCGACGATCACCAAGGACGGCGTCACCGTCGCCAAGGAGATCGAGCTCGAGGACAAGTTCGAGAACATGGGCGCCCAGATGGTGAAGGAGGTCGCCAGCAAGACTTCCGACGTCGCGGGCGACGGCACCACGACAGCCACCGTCCTGGCTCAGGCCATCTTCGCGGAGGGCAGCAAGCTCGTGGTCGCTGGCATCAGCCCGATGGAGCTGAAGCGCGGCATCGAGAAGGCCGTCGTGGCCGTGGTCGGCGATCTGCACAAGCAGTCGAAGCCCACGCGTGACTCCGCCGAGATCGCCCAGGTCGGCACCATCTCCGCCAACAGCGACGCCGAGATCGGCGGGATCATCGCCGAGGCCATGGAGAAGGTCGGCAAGGAAGGCGTGATCACGGTCGAGGAAGCCAAGTCGCTCGACACCACGCTCGACGTCGTCGAGGGCATGCAGATCGACCGGGGCTATCTCTCGCCGTACTTCGTGACCGACCCGGAGCGCATGGAGGCCGTGGCCGAAGAGCCGCTGATCCTGCTCCACGAGAAGAAGATCTCGAACATGAAGGACCTTCTGCCGCTGCTCGAGCAGGTCGCCCGCCAGGGCAAGCCGCTCGTAATCGTGGCCGAGGACATCGAGGGCGAGGCTCTGGCCACGCTCGTGGTGAACAAGATCCGCGGCACGCTGCAGTGCATCGCGGTGAAGGCCCCGGGCTTCGGCGATCGCCGGAAGTCGATGCTCCAGGACATGGCGGTCCTCACGGGCGGCCAGGTCATCGCCGAGGAGCTCGGCCTCAAGCTCGAGAACGTGACCCTGAAGGACCTCGGCCGCGCCAAGCGGGTCGAGATCGACAAGGACAACACGACCATCATCGACGGTGCGGGCAAGAAGAGCGACATCGAAGGTCGCTGCAACGAGATCCGCAACCAGATCGAGGACACGAGCTCCGACTACGATCGCGAGAAGCTGCAGGAGCGGCTGGCCAAGCTGGCCGGCGGTGTTGCGCTGATCAAGGTCGGTGCCGCGACCGAGACCGAGATGAAGGAGAAGAAGGCCCGCGTCGAAGACGCGATGCACGCGACGCGTGCGGCCGTCGAGGAGGGCATCGTCCCCGGTGGCGGCGTGGCGCTGATTCGCGCCCAGAAGGCCCTCGACTCCCTCGACCTCGAGCCCGAGCAGCAGGCTGGCGTGAACATCGTCAGGCGTGCCATCGAGGCGCCGCTGCGGCGGATCGCGGAGAACGCCGGGGTCGAAGGCTCGATCGTCGTGGACAAGGTCCGACACTCCAAGGGCGCCAACGGCTTCAACGCCCAGAACGAGGAGTACGAGGACCTCATCAAGGCCGGCGTCATCGACCCGACCAAGGTGGTTCGCTCGGCCCTGCAGAACGCGTCGAGTGTCGCGTCGCTGCTCCTCACCACCGAAGCCATGATCGCCGACAAGCCTGAGAAGGATGGCGGCGGCGGTGGTGGCGGCGGCATGCCCGACATGGGTGGCATGGGCGGCATGGGCGGCGGTATGCCTGGCATGATGTAAGCCGCGCTTCGCGGAACCAACGGTTGGCCTGCCATTCCAGACCCACCGTCGGAGACATCAAAGGCCCCCGGAGTCCAACTCCGGGGGCCTTTTCTTTCTCTAGCCCGAGACCTGCAGCCGCCCGATCCCGCGACCCACCAGATCGCCCCACCGCGGCGGCTCCTCCCCGAGCGCGAGCCCCGGAAACCGCTCGAACAGCGCGCGCAGCCCGATGCCACCCTCGAGCCGCGCGAGCGCCGACCCAAGGCAATAGTGCGGGCCGCGCCCGAAGCCGAGGTGGTGCCGCGCGTCGCGATCGAGGTCGATGCGATCGGGCTCGTCGAACGCCGCCGGGTCGCGATTCGCTGAACCGATCACCAGACCGATGAGGCTCCCAGCCTCGATCATCTCGCCGCCCATCGAGATCGGCTCGGTCGTGTAGCGGACACCCGTCTGGGTCGGCCCATCGAAGCGGATCAACTCGTCCACCGAAGCCTCGAAGCGCACGGGCTCCGCCTGGAGGGTCGAAAGCACTTCAGGCGCCCGGAGCAGGGCGTGGGTCGCATTCGCAAGGAAGTGAACGACCGTCGAGTAGCCGGCCCCGATGAGCAACATGCAGGTCGCCACGGCTTCGGCGCGAGCGAAGCGTCCCTCAACGCCCTCGGCCACCAGGTCCGAGAGCAGATCCTCGCGCGGCTCCCGCAGCCGCTCGTCGAGCAGACCCGACAAATAGGCCGCGAGTTCGAAGGCGGCCTGCCCTGCGTCGCTGGCCTCCGCTCTCGCGCTGTCACCGCCGAAGGCCTTCCCCAGGCCCCGGATCCAACCGCCCACGCGTCGTTGATCCTCACGCGGGACCCCCAACAGCTCGGACATGATCCGAACCGAGAACGGCCGTGCGTATCGAGCGACCAGATCGAACGGCTCCCCGTCCGGGATCCGCGAGAGCCGCTCCGCGGCCACCTCTTCGACCCGGGGGCGAAGCCGCGCGACCGTCCTCGGCCTGAAGGCTCGCCCCGTGATCCTACGCAAGCGCGCGTGCTCGGCGCCTTCGCGTTGGATCATCCAGCGGTCGAGCATCTCGGCGAGCGGAGCCGCCGACTCCGGGATGGGCTTCGCACCCATGATCTCGCGCATCCGGCGCCAGTCGCGGCCGACGCGCGGGTCTGCGAGCAACGCCGACACGTCCTCGTGTCTGAAGAACCACCACTGCCCGTCGAGCGCCGGCGCCGCGCTGGCACCCCAGTGCACGGGCTCCCGCTCGCGATACTCGCGGTAGTGGGGATAGGGGTCTTCGAGCCAGTCCGGGTCGTTGCTGCGGAAGGGACGGAGTTCGCTCATGGGTACCTCGTGCCTGCAGAACGCAGGCGGAGGGTTCTACAGCGTGGTGGCCAGGGGCTCAAGACTGAAAGTGGAACCCCGAACGCGCTATACTTGGGTTCGTCATCGCGGAGGCTCCGAGCTTGCTCGGGGCCTTTTCTGTTTCAACGTCGGAGTCGGAGCCGATGCGTCGTTCGTTCAAGATCCTACTGGGTGTCTCGCTCGCGCTAGTCGCCCTCGCGGCGGTGCCGGCCCAGCGGCTCTACGGCGAGTTCCAGAAGGCCAAGAGCGAAGACCCGACCGTCTGGGCCGAGGACATCGCTGCGCTCGAAGCGGCGACCCATGGGCGCACCGACGCGGTGGTCTTCATCGGGAGCTCGAGCATCCGCCTGTGGCCGGAGCTCGAGCGCGACATGGCCCCGCTGCCGGTCGTGCAGAACGGTTTCGGAGGGGCCAAGCTCGCGGACATCGAGCACTACGCGGAACGCCTGGTGAACGCCTATCGACCGCGGGCGGTCGTCGTGTTCGCCGGGAGCAACGACCTCCAACCCGGCGCGACCAAGCCCGCGTCGGTTCTCGCCGACACGTATCTGCGTTTCGTGGCGCGTGTGCGCGCCGACCTGCCGAACGTTCCGATCTACTTCATCGGCATCACGCCGACGCCTCTCCGTTTCGAAATCTGGGAGGAGGCACAGGAGACGAACCGACGGATCCGCGACGAGAGCGAGACGCGGGCCGGCCTGCACTACATCGAGACCGGGACCACGCTGCTCGGCCCCGACGGCCAGCCCGAACGCGCAAACTACCGCTTCGATGGTTTGCACTTGAGCGAGCGCGGCTACACCATCTGGACCCGAATCATCCGACCGCGGCTGCTCGAAGACCTCGGCGGCGACTGACCCGCGCGCCAGGGCCTCTACTCCCGCGCGGCCTTCTCGGCCGCACGCACGACGTCGCGCAGGGGCGCATCGTGCTTGCGGGCGGCGGCCTTGCAGTCGTCGTACTCCGGCGAGGGTTCGCTGCGGCCGTCCGGCGAGCGCACGATCTTCACGCGGATCTTCCCGTAGCGCGTCTTCACCTGGATCTGCTTGCGGTGGAGCACCAGGCGGTCGTACTCGACGCTGCGCACGCCCGCGGTCGTGGACTCCGAGAAGAGGATGCGAGCGAGCGCGATCCGATCCGCCGGACGCGCCAGCGCACGGATCAGGAATCCCGGCCGATTCTTCTTCATCTGCAGGTGCTGGATACCCACATCGAGGGCACCGGCGTCGAAGAGTCGCTCCATCAGGTGATCGAAGTGTTCGGGGACGAGGTCGTCGAGGTTCGCCTCGAGGGAGACCACGCGGTCGGCTTCGATCCCGGCAGTCCGGCCGACCACCGCTCGCAGGACGTTCGGCATGGGCCCTTCGCGCTCGTTGCCCGCGCCGTGGCCGATGGCCTCGACGGTCATGGCCGGAAGCTCGCGGAACTCGTCGACCAGGACCTTCAGGATGGCGGCGCCGGTGGGCGTCACGGTCTCCCATTCAATGTGCGCGGGGACGGTAGGGATGCCTTTCAGGATTTCGAGCGTCGCCGGCGCGGGCAGGGGAAGCCGGCCATGTTGGGTTTCCACGGTGCCGTGCCCGAGGGCCGGCGGGGATGCCGTCACGCGCTCGATGCCGAGCCGCGCCACGGCGATGGCTGCGCCCGCGACGTCCACGATCGCGTCGACGGCGCCGACCTCGTGGAAGTGGACCTTTTCGAGTTCGATGCCGTGGACCTTCGCCTCCGCCCGGCCGATCTCCTCGAAGATCGCGAGCGCCGTTTCGCGCACGCCGGGGTCGAGCTTCGCCTGCTCGAGGACGTCGCGGATCTCGGCCCAGTGCCGGCCATGGCCGTGCCCGTGCGAATGGCTCTTCTTGTCCTTCTTCTTCACCTTGGGGAGCGCGACATCGACGTACTGCGCTGCAAGCGCGCCGCGCTCGACGCGCGAGACCTTCAGCCGATGTGCAACGCCAAGCCCCTGGAGGTCGTCCTCGAGCTCATGGCGCGAGAGCCCGGCATCGAGCAGCGCACCGAGGAACATGTTCCCCGCGCAGCCCGCGAAGGTGTCGAGGTGCAGGACGCGCGCGCCCGGCGCCGCGCGCTCTCGCTTCTTCTTGCTCACAGCCGGTTGATCAGGGTCGCCACGTAGGCAGCGCCGAACCCGTTGTCGATGTTCACGACGGTGACGTTGGAGGCGCAGCTCGTGAGCATCCCCAGCAGCGCCGACACGCCGCCGAAGGAGGCGCCATAGCCGACCGACGTCGGCACGGCGATCACCGGCTTGTCGACCATGCCGCCCACCACCGAGGGCAGCGCGCCCTCCATGCCCGCCACCACGATCAGCACGCGCGCCGAGCGCAAGAGCCGACTCGAATCGAGAAGCCGATGGATCCCGGCCACCCCGACGTCGTGGAGGGTTTCGACCTTGTTCCCGAAGCGGGTTGCGACCCCCGCGGCTTCGGCCGCCACCGGCAGATCCGAAGTGCCTGCACACACGACCGCGATGGTCCCCTTGCCTTCGAGCGGCACGTGTTGGCGACCGGCCCAGAGGAGCCGCGAAGTCGGATCGTACTCGGCGCCAGTCTCGGACACCACGAACTCGGCGGTGTCCGCCTCGAGCCGCGTCACCAGCACATCTTGCTCCACGCGCAGCAACACGCGCATGACCTCGACGATCTGCTCGGGCGTCTTGCCCGGGGCGTAGATGACCTCGGGGAGCCCGTGCCGGAGGGCGCGGTGGGTATCGACCCGCGCGTGCTCCGTCTCGACGAAGGGGACGTCGGAGAGCGCCTCGGCAGCGGCATCGGGGTCGAGGGCGCCACTGCGAACGTTCTCGAGCAGCTGGCGCAGGCGTTCGCGATCCATCGCCGGACGGTATCACGCGCCCGCGCCGGCGCCGAACCTGCGGTCGGTGTGCGGCCGGGCTGCAAAACCTGCTGACTTTCGCGGACATTCGATGCACCCTGCTGCCTCCCATGACATCCGAGGCCGAAGAACCGAGGCGAACGGGACGCAATCGCTTCTCGCGCTGGATCGACGTCGACCCGTCTCTCCGGGAGGCCTTGGAGGCCCTCGGCTACGCCGTGGACTCTGGTTACTAGAACCCATCTCACGAACCCCGACCGAGCCAGACGCTCGAATTCGGCCCGAGATCAAGGCGCCGCCGAAGTCGGAATCGGATCTGGCCTTGCGTATCCAGTCGTTTCGTCAGCGATTAGAACCGTCCCCTTCGTCACAGCCACGGCGAGATTTCGCAACGCAGAGATCGGGGCGAAGGCGAGTGTCTGGCGACCGAGGGGTTCGTGAGATGGGTTTTAGAGCGGAAGGACCTTCTTGAGAGCGTGCATCAGCCGCTCACGCTCCAGGGGCTTGACCACGAAGTCGCGGGCCCCAGCCTGGAGCGCCTCCATCACCAACGCCTCCTGGCCGCGGGCGCTCGTGACGAGCACGCGGGCCTTGGGGTCGAGTACGCGGATCTGGCGCACGGCCTCGACGCCGCAGCAGCTCGGGAGCATCAGGTCCATGGTCACGAGGTCGGGCTCGAGTTCGTGAAAGACTTTCACCGCTTCATGGCCATCGCCGACGGTGCCGACGACGTCGAAGCCATCGGCCTCGAGCAATCGCGCGATGTGCTCGCGCTGGCAGGGTGCGTCGTCGACAATGAGTACGCGCGCCTTCACGGGGGGGCTCCTCCCGTCCCCATCGGAACGGGCTCGAGCGTTCTTGACGCGAAGTCGCACGAATCGGGAAATGGCGGGTGGGGATCCGAGGCGGGCCACGATCAGAAGTGACGGAAACCACCGCGGCCGGTCTGCGCCGCGCCTTCGATGTGCAACCCCCGCGCAACGATCTCGCCGACCTCGGTGACCGCCACGCCGAGCCGACGCGCGAGCACCGCGACCGACGGCGCATGGCGACGCACCGTGAAGAGCAGCTCGTAGTCTTCGCCTCCAGCGAGGAGGGTTCGCGCCGGATCGAGCCGTGCACGGCGGCAGGCCGCATCGAAGCCCTTGCGGCGCGGGGCATCCGCCACCGCAACCCGTGCGCCCACGCCCGAGGCTTCGAGCAGGTGGCCGAGGTCTGCGACCAGGCCGTCGGAGAGGTCGATGCAGGCTCCTGCCCAAGCGGCGCGCGCCAGGGCCTGGCCGGCCTGGAGGCGGGGTTCGGGGGTATGCATCACGCGTCCCGTGCGGCCGGCGCGCGCGCGAGAAAGCGCGGCCTCTCCGAGCCGGCCCGTGACGAGCAGGCGATCTCCGACCCGCGCGGAACCTCGGCGGAGAGCCTGCCCGCGGCGCACGGCGCCGAGGGCCGTGACGGTGAGTGAGGTCTTGCGGGCGCGCGCGACGTTTCCACCCACGAGCGGGGCGTCGCAGCGGGTGCAGACGTCGAGCAGGCCAGCCGTCACGGCATCGAGCCGGCGCACCGGGAGTTCGGCCGGTCCGGCGAAGGCGACCGTCACACCCAGGGGCCGTGCCCCCATGGCGGCGAGGTCCGAAAGGCTCGCGGCCACGGCCCGGCGGCCCACCTGGCGGCCCGGGTCCGTTCGCCAGCGGAAGTGGGCGTCTTCGACGAGGGCGTCCGTGCTGACGACGACGTCTTCTCGCGCACGCGGGCGCAACACCGCCGCGTCGTCGCCGATCCCCACGACCACGTGCCGCGGCACGCCCGCACGCTCAGCGGCGCGGCGGATCCGATCGATCCATCCAAATTCGGTGAGTTCGCCAAGATTCATCGAGCCCGACGATAGCGGGGCTCGCTCCGGGCGATGGCAACCGGCCCGCGGATCAGCTCTTGAGCTTGGCCTGAGCCGGGGCTTGGGGGCCCGCGCTGCGGCCACGGCGCCGGCGGGGCTTGGTGGGTTCGAGCGCGACCTTGAGGACTTCGGTCATGTGGGCCACCGGGATGAAGGTGAGCTTGCGCTTCGCCTCGCGCGGCAGCTCCTCCAGGTCGTCGAGGTTCTTCTTCGGGAGGATCACGGTGTGGATGCCGTTGCGCAGCGCGGCGAGGGCCTTCTCGCGCACCCCGCCCACCGGGAGCACACGCCCGCTGAGGGTTACTTCGCCCGTCATCGCCACGTCGCTGCGGATCGCCACGCCGGTGGCGAGCGAGGTGATCGCCGTCGCCATCGTGACGCCCGCCGACGGGCCGTCCTTCGGGATGGCGCCCGCGGGCACATGGACGTGGATCTGGTGATCACCGAGCACCTTGTCCTCGATGCCCAGCTCCGTGGCCTGGGCCCGCACCCAGGTGAGTGCTGCGTGGCCCGACTCTTTCATCACGTCGCCGAGCTGGCCCGTGAGGACGATGCCCTTGCCCTTCGTCATGGCGGCCTCGATCGAGAGCACGTCGCCGCCGGCCTCGGTCCAGGCGAGCCCGGTGGCGACACCGACCTGCGGCTCCGCGATGATCGTCTCCTGCACGTAGGGCGCCGGGCCGAGGAACGTCGCGAGGTTCTTGCGCGTGAGCTTGAGCTGCGACTCGTCGCCCTCGGCGGTGCGCCGCGCGATCTTGCGGCAGACGGTCGCGATCTGTCGCTCGAGGTTTCGCACACCCGCCTCGGCCGTGTACTCGGTGACGACCCGCACCAGCGCCGGCTCCGACCAGTGGATGCGGTCATCGGGCAGGCCCGCCTCTTCGGTCTGGCGCGGGATCAGGTACGACTTGGCGATCTCGGTCTTCTCTTCCGGCGTGTAGCCCGAGAGACGCACGATCTCCATGCGGTCGCGCAACGGCCCGGGGATCGGATCGAGCTGGTTCGCCGTGGCGATGAAGAAGGCACTCGACAGATCGAAGGCCACGTTCAGGTAGTGATCGCTGAAGTTCGAGTTCTGCTCGGGGTCGAGCACCTCGAGCAGCGCCGAAGACGGGTCGCCCCGGTAGTCGGCGCCGAGCTTGTCGATCTCGTCGAGCATGAAGACGGGGTTTCGCGTGCCCGCCTGCTTGACGCCCTGGATGATGCGGCCCGGCAGTGCGCCGACATAGGTCCGGCGATGCCCGCGCACCTCCGCCTCGTCGCGCACGCCGCCCAGCGACACGCGCACGAACTCGCGGCCCATGGAGCGCGCGATCGAACGACCGAGCGACGTCTTGCCGACGCCCGGCGGCCCCACGAAGCAGAGGATCGGCCCGCGCGAATCCTGGCGCAGCTTGCGCACGCCCAGGAACTCGAGGATGCGGTCCTTGATCTTGTCGAGATGCGCGTGGTCGGCATCGAGGATCTCGCGCGCCAGGACGAGGTCGAGCTGGTCCGGTGACACGCAG
>JAFDDA010000162.1 GCA_019311105.1 Deltaproteobacteria bacterium | reverse complement strand
GGAGCCGAACGAAGGAAAAGCGATGGACATCAAGCCCGGCGAGATCACCGACATCCTGAAGCGCGAGATCCGCGAGTACGATCGCGAGATCGACGTCGCCGAGACGGGCACCGTGCTCTCCGTGGGCGACGGTATCGCCCGCGTCTACGGCCTCGAGAACGCCTTGTCCGGCGAGCTCGTGACCTTCCCCGGCGACGTCCAGGGCATGGTCCTGAACCTCGAGGAAGACAACGTCGGCATCGCCATCATGGGCCAGAGCGAGCACATCCGTGAGGGCGATCTCGTGCGCCGCACCGACAAGATCGTCGAGGTGCCGGTCGGCGAGGGCCTGCTCGGCCGCGTGGTCGACGCTCTCGGCAACCCGATCGACGGCAAGGGCCCGATCGAATCGACCGAGCGCCGCCGCGTGGAGATCAAGGCGCCGGGGATCGTGACCCGCAAGAGCGTGAACGAGCCCCTTCAGACCGGGATCAAGGCCATCGACGCCATGACGCCCATCGGTCGCGGCCAGCGCGAGCTCATCATCGGCGACCGCCAGACCGGCAAGACCGCCATCGCCATCGACACGATCATCAACCAGAAGGACACGGACGTGTTCTGCATCTACGTGGCGACGGGGCAGAAGCAGTCGACCGTGGCCCAGGTGGTGGACAAGCTCCAGCAGCACGGCGCCATGGAGTACACGATCGTCGTCGCGGCGACGGCCGCAGAGCCCGCGCCGCTGCAGTTCATCTCGCCCTACTCGGGCTGCACCATGGGCGAGTGGTTCCGCGACAACGGCAAGCACGCGCTCATCATCTACGATGATCTCTCGAAGCAGGCCGTGGCCTACCGCCAGCTCTCACTGCTACTTCGCCGCCCGCCGGGCCGCGAGGCCTACCCGGGCGACGTCTTCTACCTGCACTCGCGGCTGCTCGAGCGCGCCGCGAAGCTGAACGAGGACTACGGCGGCGGTTCGTTGACCGCTCTCCCGATCATCGAGACCCAGGCCGGTGACGTCTCGGCCTACATCCCGACCAACGTCATCTCGATCACCGACGGGCAGATCTTCCTCGAGACCGACCTCTTCAACGCAGGCATCCGGCCCGCCATCAACGTCGGCATCTCGGTGTCGCGCGTGGGCGGCGCGGCCCAGACGAAGGCGATGAAGAGCATCGCCGGGACGCTGAAGCTCGCCCTCGCGCAGTACCGCGAGATGGCCGCCTTCTCGCAGTTCGGCAGCGACCTCGACAAGGCGACCCAGGAGCAGCTGGCCAACGGCGAGCGCCAGACGGAGATCCTGAAGCAGCCGCAGTACCAGCCCCTGGCCATGGAGCTCCAGGTCATCTCGATCTTCGCGGCGACGCCGCCCGAGGGCGGCGTTTCGTGGGTGCGCAAACTCTCGTTGGGCGACATCCAGCGCTACGAGAGCGAGATGCTCGACTACGTGCAGCAGAGTCACGCCGATGTCGTCGAAGGCATCCGCAAGCACGGCAAGCTCGACGACGAGCTGGTGGCCAAGCTCAGCGCGGCGCTCGATGCCTTCGGTGAGATCTTTCAGCCGAGCAAGAGCGCAAGCGCCGCTTAGGGACGATCGATGGCGAACCTGAAGGACATCCGGCGCCGAATTTCGAGCGTCGAGAAGACGCAGCAGATCACGAGCGCCATGCGCATGGTGGCTGCGGCGAAGCTGCGGCGCGCGACCGATGCGATCGTGGCCGCGCGACCCTACGCGGACCGCATGCGCGACACGCTCGCCGAGGTCGCCGCGTCGGGGGGCGACGCCCAGCATCCGCTGCTCGAGGCGCGGGCCGAGGTGGAGCGCGTCGAGGTGGTCGTCCTGGTCTCGGACCGCGGGCTCTGCGGTGCGTTCAACTCGAACGTACTGAAGGCCGGCGAGGCGGTGGCCGTCGAGCGCGAAGCCCAAGGGCAGCAGGTCACGCTCACGCTCATCGGCCGCAAGGCCAACGACTTCTTCAAGCGCCGACGCGCCGAGCAGATCGGGAAGTCGGTGACGGGGATCGCGCGGGTCGAGTATGGCCATGCGAGCGAGGTGGCCGGCTATCTCGCGGAGCGATTCGTTTCCGGCGAGGCCGACGAGGTCGTGCTCGCCTACAGCGAGTTCGTCTCGACCATGACCCAGACACCGCGGACCACGACGCTTCTTCCCTTCGCGGCGGGCGGCGATGCCGAGGCGGGCGATGGCGACGAGAAGCTGCCCTACGACATCGAGCCGAGCCCCGAGAAGCTCCTGCAGATCCTGGTGCCCAAGGCGCTCGAGGTGCAGATCTTCCGGTCCATGCTCGAGAACCAGGCCGGCGAGCACGCCGCGCGGATGACCTCCATGGAGTCCGCGACCCGGAACACCGAGGATCTCATCGAGAGTCTGACGCTCCAGTACAACCGCGCCCGCCAGGCGGCGATCACCCGCGAACTCGTGGAGATCGTCTCCGGCGCCGAGGCGCTCTAACTCGCCCGAATCTTGGGCTTCCCCTACTCAGAAGTCCGCAGCAGAAGGAAGATCAAAATGTCCGCAAACGGAAGCATCACGCAGGTCATGGGCCCCGTCGTCGACGTGGAGTTCCCGCCCGGTGAACTCCCCGAGATCTACACCGCGCTCCGGGTCAGCAACCCGTCGATCAGCGCGGAAGACTGGAACCTCGTGGTGGAGGTCGCCCTGCACCTCGGCGAGAACACCGTGCGGACCATCGCCATGGACTCGACCGAAGGCCTCGCGCGCGGCCAGGACGTGAAGAACACGGGCGACGTCATCAAGGTCCCCGTCGGCCCGGCGACTCTCGGCCGAATCATGAACGTCATCGGCGAACCCGTGGATGAGCGCGGCCCGATCGAGGCCAAGATGACCTACCCGATCCACCGCTCGGCCCCGCCGTTCGTCGACCAGGCGACGTCGGTCGAGGCCCTCGAGACGGGCATCAAGGTCGTCGACCTGATCGCCCCCTACCCGAAAGGCGGCAAGGTCGGCCTGTTCGGTGGCGCGGGCGTCGGCAAGACCGTCGTCATCCTCGAACTCATCAACAACATCGCGAAGCAGCACGCGGGCACGTCGGTCTTCGGCGGCGTCGGCGAGCGCACGCGCGAGGGCAACGACCTCTGGAACGAAATGGCCGACGCCAAGCTTTCGGACGGCACCACGGTGCTCGACAAGGCGGCGCTGGTCTTCGGCCAGATGAACGAGCCGCCGGGGGCGCGCGCCCGGGTCGGCCTGACGGCGCTCACGGCTGCGGAGTACTTCCGGGACGAAGAGGGCAAGGACGTGCTCCTCTTCATCGACAACATCTTCCGCTTCACCCAGGCGGGTTCCGAGGTGTCGGCGCTGCTCGGCCGGATCCCGTCGGCGGTGGGCTACCAGCCGACGCTCTCGACCGACATGGGCGAGCTGCAGGAGCGCATCACCTCGACGAACAAGGGGTCGATCACTTCGGTGCAGGCCATCTACGTGCCCGCCGACGACCTCACCGACCCCGCGCCGGCGACGGCCTTCACCCACCTCGACGCGACGACGGTGCTCAACCGGGCGATCTCGGAGAAGGGCATCTACCCGGCCGTCGACCCGCTCGACTCGACCTCGCGCATCCTCGATCCGCAGATCCTCGGCGCCGAACACTACGACGTGGCGCGCGGCGTCCAGGGCGTGCTGCAGAAGTACAAGGACCTGCAGGACATCATCGCCATCCTCGGGATGGACGAGCTCAGCGAGGAGGACAAGATCGCGGTGGCGCGCGCGCGCAAGCTCGAGCGCTTCCTGTCCCAGCCCTTCAGCGTGGCCGAGGTCTTCACCGGCACGCCGGGCATCTACGTCCCGATGGAGGACACGATCCGCGGCTTCAAGGAGGTGCTCGAGGGCAAGCACGACGCGCTGCCCGAGCAGGCCTTCTACATGGTGGGCACCATCGAAGACGCGGTCGAGAAGGCAAAGCAGATCTCGTAGCCGCCAGCGGCGCGCGCAGCGAGCCAAGGGCGAGCGAAGGAAATCAGGTTGGAACTCACGATCGTTACACCCGAAGGCGAAGCCTTCCGCGCGGCCGTCGACCGCGTCGTCTTCCCCGGCACCGAGGGGGAGTTCGGCGTGCTCGAAGGCCACGAGCGCTTCCTCACGCCGCTGAAGATCGGGCAGGTGGAGATCCTTCAAGGTGGGGCGACCCGCCTGGCTGCAATCTCCGGTGGCTTCGCGGACGTCGGCGCCGAGCACGTCGTCGCGCTCGTCGACACGTGCGAACTCGCCGACGAGATCGACGTCCCCCGTGCCGAGGCCGCCCGCGACCGGGCCCGGGTCGAGCTCGACAAGCTCTCGCCCAACCAGTCCGAGGAGCACTCCTTCAAGATGCAGGAGCAGGCCCTCCATCGGGCGCTCGTCCGGCTCCAGGCCGCCGGCCGCTAGAGCCCCAGGGCGCGCCGAATCCGCGCGCTACCCGGCAGTTCTCACGGGACGATCGCGATCGCCCGCAACGGCCCGCCGCTGCCGCCCGCGATCTTCATCGGGAGTGCCACCACCGAGAACCCGGTCGCCGGGAGCCCACCGAGGTTCGTCAGGTTCTCGAAGGCGGGAATCTCCTTCGCAAACAGAATTCGGTGACTCTCGAAATGGCCGCGATCTCGCGTTGCTCGACCAGCCAGCGGGCCGCGTCCGGTTCGAGGCCGGGGAAGTGGAGGCCGAGGGCTGCATCCGGCCCGGTCGCTGCGGTCCCGAGGTAGCGCTCGCGGTCGCCCCAGCGGGCGGACCATCCCGTTCGGAGCAGGACGATGACGCCGTCGGGGATGCGCCCATGCTCGCGCTCCCAATCGAGGAGGTCCTGCACACGCACCTGATAGTCGGGGTCTGCCGCGCAGGCCGCCGTGGTATCGACGGTGACCCCGCGCCCAACGAGCCGCCGGAGCGGGATCTCGTCCACGGTGGCCTTGCCCTCGGCGAAGTGGATCGGGGCGTCGATGTGGGTGCCGCCGTGTTCTGCCGTCGCGAAGCGGCCGGCCGCGTAGTAGTAGCCGCCGTCGCTCTTGCCTGCGGCGAGGCTCTCGTACTCGAAGCCCCTCGTGTCGGTAGGCCAGTAGACGGTGTCCGCCGCATAGGGGTGGGAGAGGTCCACCAGTTCACCGTCGGGGAACTCCCCTCCGCCGCAGGCGAGTGCCGCGACGGCGAGGGCGCAGGGGAGGAGAGTCCGGAACGTCGAGGTCTGCATCGTTGCCTCCTGGGCCAAGGATGCCCCGGACGGCGGCGAGCGCTAGCCGTCCTCTCGGATCCAATTGAGCAGGGACCCCGCCTGGAACCACTCGATCTCCCGAGCGGTCAGGCTGTGCGTGCAGCGGAGCGCCTCGTGCGAGCCGTCCGCGTGTTCGAGGCGGACCGTGACGGGGTGACGCGGCGCAAGCCCTCGAAGATCGGGGACCGAAACGCGGTCGTCCTCTCGCACGGCGCCGTAGTCCGAGGGTTCGGACAGGGTCAGCGCGAGGATTCCTTGCTTCTTGAGGTTGCTCTCGTGGATGCGAGCGAAGCTCTTCGCGAGGGCCACAGCACAACCGAGATAGCGTGGCGACATGGCCGCGTGCTCGCGGCTGGAACCCTCGCCGTAGTTGTCGTCCCCGAAGACGACCCACCGCCGACCTGCTGCCTTGTGTGCGCGCGCGACCGCGTGGAAGGGCTCGCCATGGGACGCACCCTCCTCGCCGGTGAAGGCATTCATCGCGCCGGCGAACAGGTTGTCACTGAGGCGTTCGAGGTGTCCACGGAAGTGCAGCCACGGGCCCGCCGGCGAGATCTGATCCGTGGTCGTCTTGCCTTTTGCCTTCAAGAGGATCGGCAGACGCTCGAAGTCCTGGCCGTCCCAGGGAGGAAAGGAATCGAGGAGCTGGAGCCGCTCGCTGTCCGGCGCGACGTGGACCTCGGGCCGTTCGTCGGCCGAACCGGGCGCGACGTAGCCATCGAGGTCCGCCTCGAAGCCCTTGCCCGGGAGTCGATCGCCTGACGGTGGCTGGAACCGGAACTCGCCGCCGCCCGGCAGGGTGATGGAGTCCACCAGGGGGTTGAAGCTGAGGCGGCCCGCGAACGCCAGGGCGGTCACGACTTCGGGGCTCGCGATGAAGGCGAGCGTGTTGGCGCTCCCATCGTTTCGGCGTCGGAAGTTCCGGTTGTAGCTCGTGAGGATCGAGTTGGGCGCGTCGCTCGCCCCGCTCGCGCGTTCCCATTGACCGATGCAGGGGCCACACGCGTTGGCGAGCGTGGTCGCGCCGGCCTCCTGGAGTGCGTCCAGCTGGCCGTCGCGCGCGATCGTCTTGTGGATTCGTTCGCTTCCGGGCGTGACCCATAACGTCGTCGCCAACTTCAGGCCCGCCGAGGTCGCCTGCTCCGCAATGTGGGCGGCGCGTCCCATGTCCTCGTAGCTCGAGTTGGTGCAGCTGCCGATGAGCGCGCTTGCGAGTTCGTCGGGGAAGCCGTGTTCTGCGACGTCCTTCGCCATCTTCGAGATCGGGCGGGCGCGGTCCGGTGCATGGGGGCCGACGATGTGTGGCTCCAGGGAATCGAGGTCGATCTCGACCACGCGATCGAAGAACCGGGTCGGTTCGTCCTCGACCTCGGGGTCGCTGCGCAGCCGGTCGCCGAACTCCCCCGTGAGTGCAGCCAGCTCTTCGCGTCCGGTCGCGCACAGGTATTCCGCCATGCCCGCGTCATAGGGAAAGACCGAGCACGTCGCGCCGACCTCCGCGCCCATGTTGGTGATCGTGCTCTTGTTGGTCGTGGACAAGCTCCGCGTCCCCGGCCCGAAGTACTCGATGATGGCTCCGGTGCCGCCCTTCGCGGCCAGGAGGCCCGCGAGTTTCAGGATCACATCCTTGCCCGAGGCCCAGCCGCGGGGCTCGCCCGTGAGCTTTACGCCGATGAGTTTCGGCACGCGCAGCCCCCACGGCAGGCCCGCCATCACCTCGACGAGGTCGGCGCCGCCCGCGCCGATCGCGATCATCCCGAGGCCCCCCGCGTTGGGAGTGTGGCTGTCCGCGCCGATCATCATGCCGCCGGGGAAGGCGTACTGCTCGAGGACCACCTGGTGGATGATTCCCGCTCCCGGCTTCCAGAAGCCCAGGCCGTAGCGAGCGGCGCACGCCTCGAGCAGGCGATAGATCTCGCCGTGTTCGTCCTTGGCGCGCGCCAGGTCGTCTGCGAAACCGCTCCGGGCACGGATGAGGTGGTCGCAGTGGATGGTCGCCGGCACTGCCGTGCGCGGCCTGCCCGTCAGCATGAACTGCAGCATGACCATCTGGGCCGTGACGTCCTGCATGGCGACCCGGTCGAGGTCGAAGAGCGCCGAGCTCTGCCCACGCTCCAGGTCGCAGGTCTCCGAGTCGTGGAGGTGCAGGAAGAGGATCTTCTCCGCATAGGTCAGCGGCCGGCCGAGGCGCTTCCGGAACCGGCCCTCGGTGCTTTCGAGGCGTTCGTAGAGTGCGCGGACGGTGTCGAGGGAGGTCTGGCTCATGGTGAAGCCAAGCTAGCCGCAGCGTATCCATATAGAAAATCGATTCTTTTGATACTATCCATGCATTATGAGCATGGATCATCTTCGCTCCCTGGTGGAGGTCGCCCGGCGCGGGGCCATCACCGACGCCGCGCGGGCTCTCGGCCTGACGCAGCCGGCTCTCACGCGGCGGATCCAGCTGCTGGAGGCCGAGTTCGGCGCGCCGCTGCTCGCCCGCAGCCAGAAGGGCGTGCGCCTCACCGACCTCGGCGAGCTGGTCGAAGCGGAGGGGCGGCGCCTGCTCGAGCGATACGACCACTTGAAGCGCGAAGTCGGCGCTCACCTTCGGCTCGAAAGCGGCACGGTGCGGATCGGCGGCGGGGCGACCGCCGTCTCGTTCCTGCTGCCGCCCCTCATCCGGGACTTCCGTCGCGAGCATCCCGATGTCGTCTTCCATGTAAAGGAGGCGGGCAGCCGCGAGGTCGTGGCAGACGTCGCGAGCGAACGGCTCGAGCTCGGCATCGTCACGTTGCCCGTAGAATCGACGGAACTGGAAGTGACGCCCTTGCGACGGGACCGCATCGTTCTGGTCGGCGCGAAGGGGCACCCCCTCGCCAAGAAGAAGCGAGTCGCGGCCAAGGCGCTCGACGGCTTGCCCCTGATCGGCTTCGAAGGCGATGCGGCGATCCGCCGCCTCGTCGACCGCGCGCTCGAAGAGGCGGGGGTCGAGCTCGAAGTCGTCATGGAGCTGCGTTCGGTGCAATCCATCCTGCGGATGGTCGCACTCCAGCTCGGCCTCGCGTTCGTGAGCCAGCTCGGAGTCGAAGCGGCCGGCCAGGGCGTCCAGGTCATCAACGTGAGTGGGCTCAAGATCACGCGACAGCTGGCCGTGGTCCACAAGCGCGCGCGCCCGCTGTCGATTGCGGCCGAAGCGTTCTTGGAGCGTGTCACGATGGGATGAGGCATCCTGGCGCGGAACCCAACCCAACCCAGCCCAATCCAACCGAACCGACCCGACGGGGCGCCCGTGCTGAACCGACTCGACGACTATCCGATCCACCAGGCCCCGGTGCCCGTGGCCCAGGCCGGCAGCTCGGACGCCAACTTCTACGATCGCTACTTCTTCAACGGCTACTCGCGCTCGGGCGACTTGTTCTTCGCCGCTGCGCTCGGCCTCTACCCGAACCGCAGAGTCATGGACGCGTCGTTCAGCATCGTGCGCGATGGGGTGCAGACTTCGGTCCATGCATCCCGACTGGCACCGGGCGAGCGAACCGAGACCGAAGTCGGCCCGATCCGGGTCGAGGTCGAGGATCCGATGCGCGTGCTGCGCGTCGTCCTCGGAAAGAACGAGGCCGGGGTCGAGGGCGAGCTCGTCTTCACGGCCTGCGCCGACGCCATCGAAGAGCCGCGCACGACCCGGCTGAACGATGGGCGCGTGTTCATGGATTCGACCCGCTTCACCCAGTTCGGGACCTGGAGTGGCGAACTCCTGCTCGACGGGCAGCGCATCGAAGTCGACGACGACACCGTGCTCGGTTGCCGCGACCGCTCCTGGGGCATCCGTCCCGTGGGCGAGCGCGCGCCGGTGGCGGCACCCGGGCTTCCGCCCCAGGTGTATTGGGTGTGGGCGCCGATCCACTTCGACGATCAATGCGTGCTGCTCGGCACCTTCCAAGACGAAACCGGCCACCCCTGGCACACGAATGGGGCGCGGGTTCCGACCTGGGCATCGCAAGTCGATGCGAACCTCGGCGCGCGCGCTTCGGTCGAGGTGCTCCACCAGCCGCAGCACGACATCGACTTTGCACCGGGCACGCGTCGCTCGCGCGCGGCGCGCATCGGTTTCGAGGGAGTCGAGCCCATCGTGCTCGAACCGATCCTCGACTTCCAGATGCTCGGCATCGGATACCTGTCGCCCGAGTGGGGTCACGGCATGTGGAAGGGCGAGGAGGCGGTGGGTGTCGAGCGCTGGGAGGTCGCGGGTCTCGACCCGCTCGACCCGCGCCACATCCACGTGCAGCAGGTGGTGCGGGCGAAGATGGGCGAACGCGAGGGCATCGGTGTGCTCGAGCAGCTGATCATCGGGCCGCACGCGCCGTCGGGGTTCACGGAGCTGTTTGACGGAGCGAGTTAGCCCGGGGGCGGGCGATCGGCGCGGGGGTCCTGCGGCGAATGGCTCGCTTCGCACGTCGCCGAAGGCGAAATCAGAGCTGGCCTGACTGATCAATCCAATCCAAGAGTTGAAATGTCGGGCCATCCTCAATTCCGCCTGCGGCGGCGCCGCAGGACCCCCGCGCCGATCGTCCGCGTAGACAAACACTAGATGTGGAGATCCTCGCGGATCCAGCGATTCGGGTCCGCGAAGCGCTCGCGCGTGAGTGGCGACAGGTCCACCGTCTCGTAGCACCCGTCCACGATCAGTGAAGCGAGTTCTCTCCCTACGGCGTAGGACTGCATCACGCCGCGGCCGGTGAAGGAGTGGGCCTCGTAGAGGTTCGTGAACCCGGCGACACCCCCGACGATCCCCGAGCAGTCCGGCGTGACGGCGTAGAGGCCGGCCCAGCCGCGCACGTGGCCGCAGCGTTCGAAGCTGCTGGAGCGGTGGGCGAGGCGCGGCCAGAGCTCGCGCTCGAAGAAGGCCTGGCCGTCGTAGGAGAAGTCGTAGCCTGGGGCGTCGCCGGGCGGGGAGTAGCCCGCCAGGAAGAACGCGCCGTCGGGGTGGAGGTAGAGCCCGCTCGCATCCACGACCATGCCGAGCGTCTCGGGTTCGACGCCCGGCGCGAGATCCGTCGCGTTCACGTCGATCAGGCTGATCTGACGCCGGACGGGCTCGGTCACGTCGCGGACGCCGATCTTGGCCGACAGCAGCGGAGACCAGGCGCCGAGGCAATTGACGAAGGTCTCGCACTCGAGGCTCGACTCGGCCACCGCGAACTCCGACGGGACGCGATGGGTGGTGAGGAGGCGAAGCAGCGCGCCCGCCTCATCGGCCACGCCCGCAATGATCTCGCTGAGGGCCACCGAGCGGATCCGCCGCGCACTTCCGCCTGCCGCAGAGGCAAGGGCCGTCTCGACGCCCGAGAGGTAGTGGCGGTTGAGGAATACGACGCCCCGCTCCTCCGCGTCGCGGCGGTACCACGCGCGTACGGCGTTGGGGTTCACCAGGCCGTCGCGGGGCGAGAAGGTCGCGCCGACGAGCTCCGTGAGGTTGCGATCCAGGATCGGAGAGTGCTCGGCGATCTCCGCAACCGACAGGGCCTCGACGCCGAGGCCGAGTTCGTTCTGGAGCGTGCGCCGCTCGACGGCGCGTGCGTAGAGATCGGCGTCGTCGTAGAGCCAGAGGTAGCCGAGCTCCCGGAACGAGAACGCTTCGGCGTGCTCGCGGAAGAAGTCGAGGGTCAGGCGGCACGCCTCGACGTTCACCCGTTGCCACCAGGTCGCTCGGGCGCCGCCGGCGTTGAGCTCGGAAGAGGCGTAGACGCCCGCGAGGTCGACGTCCACGACGACGATGCCGTCGACGCCGCGACGGGCCAGCGCACTCGCCACGCTCGCGCCCACGACGCCTCCGCCGGCGATCAACACGTTCGCGCGTTCGCTCACGTGCGAAAGGCTAACGAAGCCGGGGCCCGGGGCGCTTCGGTGCTAGACCGCGGTTTCGAGGATGCCGATGGCGCGGTCGAGGCCGTTGCGGTCGACGAGGGTCGCCGTCTCCTGGGCGCGGTCGCGGAGGCCAGCGCTCTGGGCGGCGGTACGGATCGCGCTGGCCAGCTTGGCGACGTCGAGCTTTCGCATGGTCGGTGCCGGCGGGCCCACGCCGAGCCTGCGAACGCGGGCTGCCCAGTAGAACTGGTCGACGATGTGGGGCACCACGACCTGCGGCACGCCGGCGCGCAGCGCATTCGCCGTCGTGCCGGCGCCGCCGTGGTGAA
>JAFDDA010000161.1 GCA_019311105.1 Deltaproteobacteria bacterium | reverse complement strand
GGCCCGGCCCGGCGAAGACGCTGGGCGACCTCGACCCCGACGATGATCACCACCGGGATCGCGGCGATCCCCAGCACCAGGAGATCCAGGTTGGCCACCAGCCAGGGCGAGGGGTCCGTCAGAATGGCTTCGATCTGTGCAGCGATCTCTTGCATGGGGTCGCGGAGCATACCAGGAGACGGGGCCGCAGGAGACGGGGCCGTGTTGAAGAATTGAAGTAGCAACCGGCTGAGCTCATCGACCGCGCAGCTACTTCAATTCTTCAACACGGCCCCAGACGGCGGCCCCAGACGGCTAGTGCAGCTCGACGGAGACCACTTTACTCACACCCTTGCGCTCCATCGTGACGCCGTAGAGGATGTCGGCGACCTCGATGGTCCGCTTGTTGTGGGTGATGAGCACGAACTGTGAGTCGCGGGCCATCTCGACGACGATCTCGTTGAAGCGCCCGACGTTGGCGTCGTCGAGGGCGGCATCGACCTCGTCCAGCAGGAAAAACGGCGAGGGCCGCACCTGGAACACCGCCACCAGCAGGGCAATGGCCGTCAGCGTCTTCTCACCTCCGGAGAGCAAGTTCACGATCTGCAGGCGCTTGCCGGGCGGCATCGCCAGTATCTCGATTCCCGCTTCCAGGACGTCCTCGGAGTCGGTGAGGGACAGGCTCGCCTTCCCGCCCCGGAACAGGCGCGGGAAGTTCTCGGAGAAGCGCTTGCTGACCTCCTCGAAGGTTTCGCGAAAGCGCTTGCGGCTGGTGCGGTTGATGCGGCTGATGGCGTCCCGGAGCGATTCGAGGGTGTTCTCGAGGTCGACCTTCTGCTCGCTGAGGAAGCGGAAGCGTTCGGAGAGCTCTTCGTGCTCCTCGATGGCGCCGAGGTTTACGTCACCCAGGGCCTGCAGCTTGCGGCGCATGTCCGCGTGCCGCTGGCGACGCTCTGCCAGAGGCAACTGCGCGAGTGCGGCATTGACGCGCGCCTCGCGGGCGGCGTCTGGAGCGACCTCTTCGCCTTCGGAAGATCCCTGCTCGTCGCCCTCCGCCGATTCTCCGAATTCCGAGGGAATCGGCTTCGCCGTGACGCCGTCGGGCAGCGCAACCACCGTGGGTGGCGTCCAGCTGGTCAGCTCGACGTCCCACTTCTCGCGGATCGAGTCGTCCAGGTGGGTCAGGCGAAGGTTGGCTTCGCCCACCTTCAACTCTGCCTTGTTCACGCCTTCGCGACGCGTACCGATCTGCCCGCGCAGCGAACGCACGACCTCCTCCAACTCGGCCACTGCCGCCGAGACGCTCTCGAAGGCATCGCGCTTTCCGTCGTTGGTGGCGCGAGCGCGCTCTTCGTGCTCGAGGGCGCTCCGTAGCTTCAAGCCGCTCTCGTCGATGATTTCCGCCAGCGCCGCGCGGCGCTCCTCGGCATTGGCGATCTCCTGCTCGCGCAGCGCGATCCATTCGCGGGTCTCGCGGTCCGCCGCCTCCAGCGTCTCGCTGGAGCGCCGCAGGCGTTCGCACTTCTCCGCGCGACCCGCGTGTTCGACCCGTCGCTCCGTGGCAATCGTCTCGAGACGGGTCAGCTCGCGGCCGGCGGAACCGATGCGCAGCGAGAGGGCATCGAGGCCGCGCTGTTGTTCGCCGCGCCCGCGACCCGCGACTTCGAGCAACCGGCTCAGGCGTTCGCGCTCCTCCCCCAGCGCTTCGGACTCGCCCAGGATCTCGGAGCGAACCGTCACACGCGTCTCGTGGGCCTCACCGAGGGTCTTCACCCGCTCGCGAGTGCGCTCCAAGTCTTTCTCGTGATTCGCCACCGCCAACGCCGCCGTGTGATGGCGGTTACGCAGGTTGTCGAGTTCGTCGGCGGCGGCAACCAGGGCCGCCTCAGCGTTGGCATGGGCCACTTCGCAGGCCGCCACCCGCGCGTCGAGATCGGCGACCTCCTGCTCGAGGTCGCGCACCTCACGCACCCGCGCGAGCAGGCCGCCCGCAGCGTCGCCCTCGGCCTGCAGACCGCCGGCGACGATTCCGTCGGGTGTCAGTACATCGCCGCCCGGCGTGACGAAAGTTGCGGGAATCCGGCCGTGGTCGTAGACGGCAACCACCTCGGCCAGATCGTCGACGAGGTTCACACCCGCGAGCAGCGAGTGGGCCAGCTCTTCGAAACCCGGCCGAGCGCGCACCCGGTCCAGCAGGGGCCGGCCCAGGGGCGTGAAGCCGGTTCCACCCGGCTCGGGCTCCGCGGAGGCGATGAAGACGCCGTGACCGGCACGCGCGTTGCGCAGGCAATCCAGGGCCGACAGGGCGCCGGACGGAGCATCTACGACGATGGCCTCGGCTCGCTCGGCCAGCACCGCCTCGACGGCGATTTCGGCTTCGCGGTCGACCTCGAGCAGATCGCGCACCAGGCCGCGAATTCCGAAGGAGCGCTGCTCCTCGGCCGGGAGCCCGAGCAGGTGGCGCGTACCGGCGCCGACGTCTTCGCCGCGCTCGATCACCTCGCGCAGCGAAGCGAGACGCGCCCGGCGCATCTCGCGCACGTCGCGCTCTTCGCGCAGGCGGTCGGCTGCCGCGCGTGCGGTCGCCACGGCGTGCTCATTGGACTCGAGGGACGCTTTGACTAGGGTCATCAGGCGGTCGCGCTCGCCGAGGAGATTGCGCAGGCCGTCCTCGAGGTCCGACTGGTCGCGATCGGCGAGGGAAGCTTCGTTCTGTCCGACCTCGAGACCTTCGTCTGCGCTGCGCATGCGCGCGTCCAATTCGGCGCGGCGATCGTCGAGGGAAGCGACGCGATCCTCGTTCCTCGCGATCTGGGTCAGCACCTCCACCAGCGCGCTATTGGCGGCGTTGCGTTCGCGATCGATCCCCTCGAGGGCCTGCTTAGCCTCACGCGCCGACGTCTCAGCCGTAGCTGCGGCTTCGCGATCGGTTTCGACACTGTTCTCGACGGCAGCCAGCTCGTCGCGAACGGCGATCCGCTCGTTGGTCTGCTCTTCGAGCTTCTGCCGCAGGCGTTCGAGTTCAGCCCGTCGCGTCGCGGCGGTCTCGGCCAGGGTTTCGCGCTCGCGCCGTCCGAACTCGATCTGGCCCTCGAGCCCCTTGATTTCCGTCCGCAGAGCCAGCAGCTCCTCACTGCCCTCGGAGAGCACCCGCTCGCACTCGGCGAGTTCGATGCGCTTCTCCTGGATGGTCAACTCGCGTTCGGAGGCGTTGGTTTCGAGAGCGGTGACTTCGTCGGAGAGCGTCGTCAGCTCCGTCTGCGCCGCCGCGATCTCCGCCTGCAGGGCGCGGCGGTCGTCGGCAGCCAACGAGAGATCGAGCACCCGCAACGACTCGCGCATCCGCTTGAAGCGCTCAGCTTTGCGGGCCTGGCGCTCGATCGAGCTGATCTGGCGGCGGATCTCGCCCAGCACATCGTTGACCCGCAACAGGTTCTGCTCGGTGGACTTGATCTTGGACTCGGCCTCGCGCCGACGGGCCTTGTACTTCCCGATGCCGGCGGCCTCTTCGATGAGAGTCCGACGCTCTTCGGGCTTGGCGGAGACGATCTCGGCGATCCGCCCCTGCTCGACGATGGTGTAGCCCTTGGTCCCGATGCCGGTGTCGCGGAAGAAATCGTGGATGTCCTTCAGGCGACACGGTGTCTTGTTGAGCATGTACTCGGACTCGCCGGTGCGGTAGAGGCGCCGGGCGACCTGGATCTCGGAGTAGGCGGTGAAGGCGGCCGGACCGTCGCCGCTGCTGTTGTCGAAGGTCAGGATCACTTCGGCCATGCCGACGGGCGCACGCCCCTCGGCGCCGACGAAGATCACGTCCTCCATACCGCGTCCGCGCAACCGGCGCGGCGACTGCTCGCCCATCGCCCAGCGAATGGCGTCGACCACGTTGGATTTGCCGCAGCCGTTCGGGCCGACGACCGCGGTCACGCCGGGTTCAAAGACGATGGCCGTCCTGTCGACGAAAGATTTGAAGCCGCTCAGCTCCAGAGACTTGATACGCACCGGACCCTCGTACAGCGTCGAAAGGCGTCCCAAAGGTCAACTTTCCGACGATGTGTTCGCTAAAGACCGGAGGATACTGGAGGGGGTGCACCTAGTTAACACCGCCGCCGTCGCGCGTGCAAGCGGTCTGTTGAGCTTCGCTAACCCGCTGCGACCGCAGGGTTTTCTGTGGCCCTGATCTGGAGCCGATAGAGCCCCGCGTAGACGCCGCCGAGGGCGAGCAGCTCCTCGTGGGACCCGGTCTCGACGATCCGGCCGGCGTCGAGGACGAAGATCCGGTCGACGTCGCGAATCGTGGAAAGCCGGTGGGCGATGGCAATGGCGGTTTTCCCCTCCATCAGGACGTGAATCCCGGCCTGGATCAGGGCCTCGGTCTCGTTGTCGATGGAGCTGGTCGCCTCGTCGAGGACGAGAATGTCGGCGCCGTGGGCCAGCGCTCGGGCGAAGGAAAGCAGCTGGCGCTGGCCGGCCGACAGGTTGGCGCCGCGCTCGCGGACCTCGGAATCATAGCCAAGGGGGAATTTGGCAACGAAACGGTCCATCTGCACGGCGCGCGCCGCCGCCACGACGGCCTCCCGGTCGATCTCGGGGCGACCCAGGGCGATGTTGTCGGCGACGGTCCCGCTGAAGAGAAAGACGTCCTGGAGCACCAGGGCAATGCGCCGCCGCAGCTGCTCCTGGGGGATGTCCCGCAGATCGACTCCACCGACGGTCACCCGGCCGCGGGTGGCCTCGTAGAGTCGGGCCAGCAGTTGGATGATGGTCGTCTTGCCGGCCCCGGTCGCGCCCACGATGGCGACCTTCTCGCCGGCCTCGACCCGGAAGCTGAGGTCGCGCAGCACCCAGTCGTCGCCCTGGTAGGCGAAGGACACGTTCTCGAACTCGATGGCGGCGTCAACCGGATCCGAGAGTTTCGACGGCGCTCGATCGGCTATGGCCGGCTCGGTGTCGAGCAGCTCGAAGATGCGCTCGCTGCTGGCCATCGACGACTGCATCACCGAGTACTTGGCGGAAAGGTCGCGCAGGGGCATGAAGAAACGGCGCATCCAGTCGATGAAGAGGTAGAGAGTGCCCGCTGCGAGGCCGACGCCGTGGGCGATGATGATGGCGACGGTGAGGGTGGAGGCCAGCTCCACCGCCGAGAAGAGGGCCGAGTCGTAGCGGATCGACTGGTGCCAGGCATCGCGGTGATCGGCATTCAGCCGATCGAACTCGCGGTAATTCCTCTGTTCGCGGGTGAACAGCTGAATGACCTTCATCCCCGTCACGTTCTCCTGCACGTAGGCGTTGATGCGCGCGATGCGAACGCGCACCTTGCGGAATGCGGCCCGCACCTTGAAGCGGAAGACCAGGGCGGCCACGGCGAGGATCGGCACCACGAGAAAGGTCATCAGGGCCAGGCGCGGCTCGACGTAGAAGAGAATCGCCGCGACCCCGACCATTCGCAGCAGATCGGTGACCAGCGCCACAATCCCGGCGGTGAACATCTCCGCGACATTCTCGACGTCGTTGGTCGCGCGGGTCACCAGGCGCCCGACCGGATAACGGTCGAAGAAACCCAGGTGCAGCTTCTGAATGTGTGCAAAGACATCGCGGCGCAGATCGCGCATGGCAGATTGCCCGGTCCAACCCATGAGGGCCGCGTTCAGGAATTGGAAAAGGGTCCCGAGGAGCATCGCGCCGACCAGCAGCGCACCGAGCCAGTACAGCGGCGGGATCCCGGCGGGCGGTTCGAGCACCCAAGCCATTCGCAGCAACGGGTCGGCCGCGACATCCGTCGGGGCTAGTTCGGGCAGGATGAACCTGTCGAGGCCAACCTTGATGATCCAGCCCGGCATCAGCTCCAGGACGAATGTCGGAAAGAAGATCAGCAGGGTGCACACCACCTGCCGCCAGTAGGGCGCGATGTAGGACCACAGACGCCGGAGCTGCCGCAGGTCGTAGGCCTTGCCGAGGGCTTCCTCCTCGTGCATGGCCTCGGCGGCGCTGGTGCGGCGAGGAGCGTCCGCCTTCGACGCGCTCATCGACCGGCCCCACTCGCGGGAGCGGCTCCGCGCTGAGCCTCTTCGGCGGCCTGCTCGCTCGCCAGTCTCGCGTAAAGGCCGCCCGCCGCCATCAGTTGCGCGTGACTGCCGCAGTCGACGATACGGCCCTCATCGAGCACGACGATCTGGTCGGCGTTGCGCACGGCGCTGACCCGCGAAGACACCACCACCACGGTCCGGCCCGCGAAGACGCTGTCGAGCTCGCGCTGGATGCCGGCCTCGGTCTCGGCGTCCACCGCCGAAAGCACATCATCGAGAATCAGGATTCTCGGTCGCACCGCCAGCGCCCGAGCCAGGGCGGCGCGTTGCCGCTGCCCCCCGGAGAGCATCACGCCGCGCTCCCCGACGATTGTTTCGTAGCCCTCGGGCAGGTCTTCGACGTCCTTCGCCAGCTGCGCGCCGGCCGCGGCCCGGCGCACGACGGCGGCGTCCGCCTCGGGCAGCCCGAAGGCGATGTTCTCGGCCAGGCTCATGGAGAAGAGGAACGAATCCTGGGGCACCATGGCGATGGCGGCACGCAGCACTCCGAGAGGAATCCGGTTGATATCGGTGCCGCCGATGGTGAGTTGGCCGTCCTCGATCTCGTAGAGGTGGGGAATCAGGGAGACGAGGGTGCTCTTGCCCGAACCCACCGGCCCCACCACGCCGAGGGTTGTGCCCTCGGGGATGACGAGGTCGATGTCGCGCAGAGCGGGCTCGCGGTTCGCATGCCCGGGGTAGTCGAAGGTCAGATTGTGGAATTCGATCGCCCCCGACAGCTCCGTCACATC
>JAFDDA010000160.1 GCA_019311105.1 Deltaproteobacteria bacterium | reverse complement strand
GGCATCGGCGCCGACATGATCGCGGATCAGTGGGACATCAGCCGCGAAGACCTCGACGCCTTCGGCGCGCTCTCCCAGCAGCGGGCGGAGCAGGCGACGAAGGACGGCCGCTTCAAGAACGAGATCGTGCCCGTTCCGGTGGTCGACGACGAGGGCAAAGAGAGTGTCATGAGCGTGGACGAAGGCATCCGCCACGGCACCACGGCGGAAAAGCTCGCCGGACTGCGTCCCGCCTTCAAGGAGGACGGCAAGACCACCGCCGGCAACAGCTCGCAGATCTGCGACGGCGCCTCGGCGGTGCTCATCATGAGCGCCGAGAAGGCGAAGGAGCTAGGCCTGAAGGCCCGCGCGCGCTTCCACTCTTTCGCGCTCGCCGGCGCCGACCCGGTCACCATGCTGACCGGTCCGATCCCCGCAACGGAGAAGCTCCTGAAGCGAAGCGGCCTCGCGATCGAGGACATCGACCTCTTCGAGGTCAACGAGGCCTTCGCCTCGGTGGTGCTCGCGTGGCAGAAGGAGACGGGCGCCGACCCGGACAAGGTGAACGTCAACGGCGGGGCCGTCGCCATCGGCCACCCCCTCGGCGCCTCGGGCACGAAGCTGATGGCCACGTTGCTGAACGAGCTGGAACGCACCGGCGGGAAGTACGGAATGCAGGTCATGTGCGAGGGCGGTGGCATGGCCAACGCGACCCTCATCGAAAGGATCTAGTCATGGAACTCGAAGGAACATCGGTCATCGTCACGGGCGGGGCGTCGGGAATCGGGGAGGCCAGTGCGCGCCGCCTCGCGCTGCTCGGCGCGAAGCCGGTCATCTGCGACCTCAACGAGGAGAAGGGCAAGGCCGTCGCGGCCGACCTGAAGGGCGAGTTCGTGAAGACGGACGTCGCCGACCCGGAGCAGGTGCAGGCGGCCGTCAATGCGGCCCTCGGCCTCGGGCCGCTGCGCGCCCTCGTGAACGCTGCGGGCATCGGCAACGCGAACCGCACCGTGAACCGGGAGGGTAAGCCGTTCCCCCTCGAGCAGTTCGAGATGGTGATCCGGGTCAACCTGATCGGCACCTTCAACTGCCTGCGTCTGGCGGCGGCGGCCATGTCCCAGCAGGACCCCGTCGACGATCAGGGACAGCGCGGCGCCATCGTGAACATCGCCTCGGTGGCGGCCTTCGACGGGCAGATCGGCCAGGCCGCTTATTCGGCTTCCAAGGGCGGAGTCGTCGGGCTCACGCTGCCCGTGGCTCGCGACCTCTCGGCCATCGGCATCCGGGTCAACACGATTGCGCCGGGCTTGATCGATACGCCGATCTACGGGCAGGGCGAAGGCTCCGACCAGTTCAAGGCCAAGCTCGCACAGAGCGTGCTGTTCCCGAAGCGCCTCGGGTACTCCACCGAGCTGGCATCGATGGTCGCCGAGCTCATCACCAACGACTACATGAACGCCGAGACGCTGCGCGTCGACGGCGGCATCCGGATGCCTCCCAAGTGAGCGCATCGAAGGAGTCTGCAGATGGGAAATGAAATCCTCACGGAAACCCACGGGCGGGTTCGGGTCATCACGATGAACCGGCCCGAGGCTCGCAACGCCATCAACAGCGCCCTCGGACTGGCGCTGGTAGCGGCGATCGAAGAGCTGGATTCGGACGACGGCCTGACTGCGGGCGTTCTGACGGGCGCCGGCAAGGGCTTCAGTGCCGGCATGGACCTAAAGGCCTTTGCCTCCGAGGGCATGCCGAAGGGCTTCGGTCAGTTCCTTCAGACGGGAAGCCAGAAGCCGCTGATCGCGGCGGTGGAAGGCTTCGCCCTGGCCGGCGGCCTCGAGATCGCGCTTTCGTGCGACCTGATGGTGGCCGCGAAGGGCGTGAAGCTCGGCATCCCCGAGGTAAACAAGGGGCTGTTCGCCGCCGGCGGCGCGCTGTTTCGGCTTCCGACGCGCGTGCCCTACGGCGTGGCGATGGAGATGGCGCTCACCTCCGATCCGATTACGGCAGAGCAGGGGCACGAGCTGGGGTTGGTGTGTCGCCTCGCCGAGCCCGGCAAGGCGGCGGAGGTCGCCCTCGAGCTGGCGGAGCGCATCGCCCAGAACGCCCCCCTGGCCGTGGCCGCGAGCAAGCAGATCATGCGGCAAACGCGTGGTCTGACCGAGGAGGAAAGCTGGGGATTCCAGGGTCCGCTCTCGGGGAAGGTCTTCACCAGCGAGGATGCCAGGGAGGGGCCGCGCGCCTTCGCGGAGAAGCGCGAGCCGAAGTGGACGGGGCGGTGACGGCTCCCGACAAAGCCGGGGGACTCCCGATTGGGCTAGGCCGACGGCTCGCGATACTTCGACACGGCCCCAACGCCCAGCCCCAACGCTACTCGTCGCTTTCGCGGAGACGGGCCAGGACGCTGTAGTCCTCGAGGGTCGAGGTGTCGCCCATGGCCTCCTTGCCGCCGGCGATGTCGCGCAACAGCCGCCGCATGATCTTGCCCGAGCGCGTCTTCGGCAGAGCGTCGGTGAACCGGATCTCCGCCGGCTTGGCGATGGCTCCGATCTGCTTCGTGACGTGCATGCGGAGGGCCGCATTCAGGTCGCCACCCGCCTCGACTCCGCTCTTGGGTGTGACGAAGGCGACGATGGCGGTGCCCGTGATCTCGTCGGGGCGGCCGACCACGGCGGCTTCTGCAACGTCTGCGTGGGAAACCAGGGCGCTCTCGACTTCCATGGTGCCGATGCGATGCCCCGAGATGTTCATCACGTCGTCGATCCGGCCCATGATCCAGAAGTAGCCGCGCTTGTCGCGATGCGCACCGTCTCCGGCGAAGTACGTGTTGTCGTACTGACTCCAGTAGGTTTCCTTGAAGCGCGCCGAGTCGCCCCAGATGCCGCGCAACATTCCCGGCCATGGCTTGCGGATGACGAGGTAGCCCCCGGCGGGCGGCGTGGTCGGATCACCCTCTTCCGTGTATACCTCGGCGTCAATGCCCGGGAAGGGGAGGGTGGCGGAGCCCGGAACGGTATCGACGGCGGCGGGCAGCGGAGTGATGAGGATCCCGCCCGTCTCGGTCTGCCACCAGGTGTCGACGATGGGGCAGCGCTTCCCACCGATCACCCGGTGGTACCACATCCAGGCTTCCGGATTGATCGGCTCGCCAACCGTTCCGAGCAGGCGCAGCGAAGACATGTCATGCTTCTTCGGGTGCTCGTCGCCCAGCCGTATGAAGGTCCGAATTGCCGTCGGCGCCGTGTAGAAGATCGTGACGCGGTGACGCTCGATGATGTCCCAGAGACGATCGGGGGCCGGGTAGGTGGGCACGCCTTCGTACATCAGGGTCGTCGCGCCGCAGGCGAGTGGGCCGTAGATCACGTAGGAATGCCCGGTGATCCAGCCGATGTCCGCAGTACACCAGTAGGTGTCTTCGTCTTTCAGGTCGAAGATCGCCTTCGAGGTGGTCGTTACGTGGGTGAGGTAGCCACCGGTCGTGTGGAGAATGCCCTTCGGCTTCCCGGTGGTGCCGCTGGTGTATAGAATGAAGAGCGGATGCTCAGCGTCGAGCTTTGCGGGCGCACATACCGCGCTCGCCTCGTCCATCAGGTCGTGCCACCAGAAATCGCGCCCAGCCTTCATCTTCGTCGCTTGGCCGGTTCGCTCCACTACGACCACGCTGCCGACGATGTCGGTCCCTTCGAGAGCCTCGTCGACGGCGGGCTTCAACGCATGGGGTGAGCCGCGGCGATAGCCGCCGTCGGCCGTCACCACCAGCTTGGCCCCGGCATCATCGATCCGGTCGCGCAACGCCTCGGCCGAGAAGCCGCCGAAGACGACGCTGTGGGGCGCGCCGATCCGGGTGCAAGCGAGGACCGCGATGGCCAGCTCCGGAATCATCGGCATGTAGAGCGCGACGCGGTCGCCCTTCTTTACGCCGCGCGCCTTCAACACGTTGGCAAACTTGCAGACCTCGCGGTGGAGGTCGCCGAAGGTGAGGGTGCGCGTGTCGCCCGGCTCGCCCTCCCAGATGATCGCGGCCTTGTTGCGGCGCCAGGCGTTCTCGCCTTCGAGATGGCGATCGAGGCAGTTGTACGAGACGTTGAGCTTCCCGCCGATGAACCACTTGGCAAAGGGCGGCTTCCAGTCGAGGACCTTCTTGAAGGGCGTGAACCAGCTGACGTTCTCCCGCGCCATTTTTGCCCAGAAGCGCTGCGGGTTCTTCGCGCCGAGGGCGCGGTACTCGCGCACCGTCTTCTTGTTCCAGTTGGCTTGTCGGGCGAAGTCGGAGTTCGGCTTGAAGATCCGCTTCTCCTTCAACAGCGATTCTATGTCGGGCATTCGGGTCTTCCTTGTGTTTCGTCTGTGGCCCGGTAGATACTCAGGCGCCTTTGACCAGCGCTTCGATCTCCTCGGGTTTACGTGGTAGGGCCGCGGTGAGATTCTCGTATCCGTCAGTGGTCACCACGACGTCGTCTTCGATCCGGACGCCGATGCCCCGAAATCCCGACGGAACCACTTCGTCGTCGGGCGAGATGTAGAGACCGGGCTCGACGGTAAAGACCACGCCCGCTTCGAGGGTCCGGTGCTCGCCGTCGACCCGATAGGTGCCGGCATCGTGGACGTCGAGCCCGAGCCAGTGGCTGGTATTGTGCATGTAGAAGCGCCGATAGTCTTCGTTCGCGACAGCGTCTTCGACCCGCCCGGACAGGAGCTGCATGTCGATGAGGCCTTCGGTGAGGCGATGCACGGCAGCCTGATGAACGTCGACCAGGGTCGAACCCGGTTTACACAGATCGAAGGCCGCCTGCTGCGCGGCGAGGACTGTTTCGTAGACAGCGCGTCGTTCGCCGACGAAATGCCCGCCGACGGGATAGGTGCGCGTCACGTCCGATGCGTAACCTTCGAGTTCGCAGCCGGCGTCGACCAGTACGAGCTCGCCGTCTCGTAACAATTGGTCGTTGACGATGTAGTGGAGCACTGCCGCGTTCGCGCCGCCGCCCACGATGGTCGGGTAGGCGGGCCCGGCGGCCCCACGCCGACGGAAGACGTGCTCGATCGCGGCCTCGAGCTCGTATTCCCAGGCTCCTTCGTGGGCCAGACTGGCGCCTGCCACGTGGGCCTCGTGGCTGATCGCGGATGCGCGCCGCATGATGTCGAGTTCGGACGGCTCTTTATGCATGCGCATCTCGTGGAGGATCGCGCGCGGATCGAAGATCGCCTCCGCCGGAACGGCCCCCTGCCGTGAGCGCAGGCGCATTCGGTCGAGAGTCTCGACGATCGCCGCATCGACAGCCGCGTCGCGACCGAGGATGTGGTAGACGCGCCGGGCTGTGCCGACGATGCGCCCCAAGTCTCCGAGAAATTTGTCTCTCGCAAAGGCCTCGTCCGCTGCGAAATCTCCGACCGCTCCCTCGATTCCGGGCCGGTAGCCGGTCCACTGCTCGGCCTCTCGGTCGCGTGGTTCTACGTAGAGTGTGAACTCGGGCCCGCCATCGGTGCGCAACACCGCAATCGCGTTCGGCTGCGGAAAGCCGGTCAAGTACCAGAAGTCGCTGTCTTGGCGAAAGCGGTAGTCGGAGTCGGCGGACCGCGTAGCAGGGGTTGCGCCGAGAAGGATCGCGACCGCATCGGGCCCCATGGATTCACGCAGCCGCTGTCTACGCTCGGCGAACACGCCGCGATCTTAGCCCGCATTGCGCCTCAGTTCCGCAGAACCCGTCCGCCGCTCAGGGGTACGGCGTCACGGCCCGACACACGACGCTCACGTCGCGACAAAGGGTGGCGCACACACGGTCGTCGCGCAGGGCCGCGGTGTAGTACAGCCCGTCGGGTTCGAACGTCGGAAGCCGCAGCGAACGAACCTCGCCGTCGCTGCCCACGAGGTGAACCCAGCCGCTCCAGCGCGACACGACGGCATCGCCCTCGGAAGAGAACTGGATGTCTTGTACGAAGTCGAGATCGGCGGCGAAGTCGCTGTCGAGGGGCAGGCGCAGCCCGCCCGCGTGGCTGTCCGGCTCGGAGGGGGGAAGGATGCGAAGCCACAGCTCGCGCTCCGAGACTTCCGCAAGGTAACCGGTTCCGTCCGCGGCGAAGGCGACGAATTGAATTTCCGGATGCTCGATGCGCCGCAGCTCGAAGCCACGATCGTCGAGAACGTAGGTGTCGTGCCGCACGTCCCTCGGCGGATCGGTCGACACCGGCAACAGGTCGGTGGTCACCCAGATCTGCCTGCGCACGCGATCCCAGGCCACGGTCTTGGGCGCAACCGCGAATCCCGACGGCGGTTTCAAGAAGAACTCGGAGAGGAGATTGCCGTTGGGATCGAGAACGGCGACGGCGCCACCGCGTTCGGGGTCTCCTCCGCCTTCAGGGTCTTGTCCGGATAGGCCGTAGCGCGACGCCAGGATGCGGCCGTCAGCCCCGAGAGCCAACTCGTTGAGACCGTTGCCGACGTTCTCGAACCGTTCGACCGCCCCCGAGGCAGGGTCGACCCAGCCTGCACTGGCAAAGTAGGTGGTGAAATAGACGCGACCGTTGGGGTGCGCCAGCACGTCCCAGACGCCCGAGCGGTCCTCCGGCCAGGCCACGTCGAGTGGCGCCAGCAAACGTTCAGCGGCCAGGTCGAAGCGCCCGATCAAGGCGGGGCCGGCCCGTTCGAGGTCGCTGGACGGGTTTCCGCCGCTGGCCCGATAGGTGGACCAGAAGGCGCTCTGGCCGAAGTAGAGGATCTCGTCCCGTCTGTCGCCGAACCAAGCACAAGCTTGCTCCGGGCCGCGCGGCCCCTCGGCGGTGTAAACGGCGGCGCCGTCCGCTTCCGGCAGCTCGCCGACGCAGGCGGGAAGAAACGCCAGAGACACGAGGAGCGCCTTGCGGAGG
>JAFDDA010000014.1 GCA_019311105.1 Deltaproteobacteria bacterium | reverse complement strand
TCAATTTGACGGAAGACGAGCCCGGTCTCAACCTCACTTCGGGCCAGGTGGTCACGAACGTGTTCAGCTCGATGCTCACGTTCACTCCGGTCCCGAGAATGGCCGCCAGCTCGCAGGTCTCTGTGGTCTACCGGGAGTTCGACAACGCGACGCTCAACTCCCAGAACACGATCTCGACGACCCTGCAGAACCAGCTCACCTACCAGTGGAATGAGAGCCACGCCTTCGGCGGGGGCTTCCGCTACTCGACGCGCGACTTCGAGACGGGCGTCGCGCGCGACTTCGAGACGGGCGTCGAGGGGGATCTGGTCGATGCCACGACCCAGACCTGGGAGGGCTTCGCGAGCTGGGACTGGACGATCGACGCGCGGTCCACCTTCAACGCCCGGGTCGGCCCGGCGTTCTCGAGCGACGACGTAGACCGCGGCGGCCCACGGACCGAGTTCCCCAAGTTTTCCGCCCTGGTCATAAATTTCGCAGGCGAACTGGTCGGCGCGGTGCGCGACCCGGCCGGTTGCCCGCCCGAGAACATTCGCCCGGGCGGCATCGCTTTCCCGGAGCAGTGCGGCGTGCTGGACCAGGCGGACGACACGGGCTTCGGCGACGGCATCACCGGCGCAGCCCTCGACACGCTCCTCGGCCTCACGACGACCCTCACTCCGGAGGACGCAGAAGACGCTTCGGGCGACAACAGCAACCTGTTCTTCTCGTTCGGCATCGACCGCAACTGGGAACGTCTGCGTGTCCAAGGCAGCTGGACGCGGAGCGACAGCCAGACTCAGAGCCTCGGGTCGAACACCGTCGTAGACTCGGTGAATCTCCAGTCCCTCTACGATCTCACGCCGCGGATGCGTTTCCTGGGACGATTTCGCTACACGCGGCGTACGTCCGAGCTGGAGCGCGAGATCCTGAGCCGGCTGATGAGCGACACGCTCGAGGTGATCCCCGAGATCCCGGCGGGCGGCGCCGGTCTCATGGGTGCGCCCATCATCGGCTTCTCGGTCGAGGACGGAAGCTTCGATCAGACGCAGGAGAGCTTCAACCTCCAGTTTCGTCTCGTCCGCGACATCGGCAAGAGTTCGTCGGCTTTCCTTGGCGCGACCATGCGTCGGCAGATCACCGACCTCGACAGCAAGATCGACTTGCTCGACTTCAAGTCGACGATCGACTCCTGGCAGTTCTCGATGGGTTTTACCTACCGCTTCCGACCGATCCGATTCTGATCGGCGGCGGTAGATTGGAGCAAGTGACATGAACGTCGAAGACGGATTACAACTCAAAGACCTCTGGCCCATGATGCAGCGGCGGATGGCGGTGGCCGGCATCGTCGGCGGTGCGATCTTCCTGAGCGCGATCGTGCTCGCAGGGTGGCTGCCGAACCGGTACTCGTCCTCGTCGGCGATCCTGGTCGAGCCCCAGGCGATCTCCGAGCGGCTGATCCAGTCGGGTCTGACGGATAGCGACCTGAACAAGCGCCTCAACATCATGACGGCGCAGATCCTGTCGCGGCCGCGGCTCTCGCGCATCATCGACGACCTCGGGCTCTACCCCGAGGAGTCGGACGAGCACACCCGCGAGGAGATCATCGAGATCATGCGCGATGAGATCCTCGTGGCGCCGGTCCTCCCGGAGCTGCAGGTCGAAGGCGCGCGGAACCAGAACCTCGAGATCAACACGTTCCGCATCACGTTCTGGAGCGACTCGGCCCAGACCGCCGCTGCCGTGGCGAACCGCCTGGCGAACGACTTCATCGAGCAGCACATCCGCGAGCGCGTGCAGCTCTCGGGCGACACGTCGGAGTTCATCCAGGCGGAGCTCGAGCGGCTGACGACACGCATCCGCGAGGTCGAGAGCCAGATCGCCCAGGTGAAGGAACAGAACACCGGCAGCCTGCCCGAGGACATGGACACGACGCAGCGGCAGTTGATGCGGATCATGGACCGTCGCCAGGTGCTGCGGAACGAGCTCGCGCTTTCCCGCAGCGACGCCGGCTTCTATGAGCAGCAGGCCGCGGTCGCCTTCGACCAGCCGCGCGTGCATGACGAAAACACGAACCCGGCACGCCGCCTCGATTCGCTCGAGATCTCCGCCGGCTCCCTGCGGGCGCGGGGCTTCACGGACAAGCATCCTGACGTGATCCAGGTCCAGCACGAGATGGTGGAGGTCAAGCGCCTCATCGCGGCCGAGCAGGACACCGAGGTCGAGGGCCCGAAGAACATCGCTCAGCAGACCGCCGCGGCTCAGCAGAACCGTGCCGAGCTGCGCATCCACTCGACCCAAGAAGAGCTCGCCGCGCTGGAAGCCCAGGAAGAACAGCTCCTGAACCAGCTGGGCCGGACACCGCGCGTTTCCGAGCAGCTTGCCGCCCTCGAGCGCGAGTGGGACCACCTCTCCCGCAAGTACCGCGAGTTCAGCGACAAGCGGCTCCAGGCCGCCGTGGCTGCGGACGTCGAGCGGCGTCAGAAGGGGGAGCAGTTCCGCGTGCTCGAGTCGGCGGTGGCGCCGATCGATCCTACGTCGCCGAACCGTATCCTGATCGTGGCCATGGGCCTCGTGCTCGGCCTCGCGCTCGGCGGGATGACCGGCCTGCTGGTCGAGAGCGCCGACACGTCCTTCCACGGAGCGCGCCAGATGCAGGGCGCCTTGCGGATCCCGGTGCTGGCTGCGATCCCGACGATCGTCCTCGAGCCCGACCGCATCGCCACCCGCCGGAAGGCCTTTCGCCAGCTGGTGATCGTGGCCGGCGTGGTCGGCCTGGTGCTCGGCAGCTCGGTGGTCGGGTACTGGTGGAACAACATGTCCGGGCAGCGTTCACCCGCGGCCGCCACGCAACCGACGCGACCGGGTCAGGGAGGCTAGGGGCCGCACGGCCCGACACGTCGCCATGTACACCGAGTTCTACGGCCTGATCCGTCGTCCGTTCGAGATGACGCCCGACCCGTCCTTCCTCTACCTCGGGGAAGCGCATCGGGAGGGGCTCGCCATGCTGCAGTACGCCGTGGAGTCCCGGAAGGGCTTCGTGCTGCTGACGGGCGAGGTCGGGACGGGCAAGACGACGCTGCTGCACTCGTTGCTCTCGCAGCTGGATTCTCGGGCGAACTCGGCCTTCGTGTTCAACCCGCGGCTCAAGCCGATCGACTTCCTCAAGGTGATCTTCGACGAGTTCGAGATCCGGGAGGAGTGCCGCACCAAGGGCGACTACCTGATGGCGCTCAACCGTTATCTGATCGAGAAGCTCGAACAGGATGAGCCGGTGCTGCTGATCGTGGATGAGGCCCAGAACCTGTCGTCTGAGATGCTCGAGGAGATCCGTCTGCTCTCGAACCTCGAGACGCCGAGCTCCAAGCTGCTGCAGATCATGCTCGTGGGGCAGCCGGAGCTGAAGGGCATGCTGGCCCAACCCGAGCTCCGCCAGTTGCGGCAGCGGATCGTGCTGCGGCACCATCTGCGGCCCTTCAACGCCCAGGAGTGCGCCTCCTACGTGGACGAGCGCCTGCGGCTGGCGGGCTACACCGACAAGGCACTCTTCGACCGGGGGGCTCTCAGGGAAATCCACGAATCCACTGAGGGGATACCCCGGCTGGTGAACATCGTCTGCGACGGAGCCCTGCTGTTGGGCTTCTCGCGCGAGATGGCGCAGATCGATCGCAAGGCCGTTCGTGAGGTCGCTGGTGATCTTGAACTCGGGTCGGAGCACCGACCTGCCGATGGAAATGGGACTGCCGAGGCTCCGGCTCGGCGGCGACGAGGATTGTTCGGCCTGTTCCGGTAGGCTTCGGGCAGGCGGGAGAGGTTCATGGGGAAGGTTTACGACGCGCTGAGAAAGGCGGAGGGCCAGCGGGCTCGCCGAGTGGAGACGGCGACCGCCATGCCGGGGCACGAGTGGGAGCGGCCGATCCGCGCCCGCGATCAGGAGAAGCCTTCGCTCTGGCGCAGGCTCTTCTCCCGTGGCAAGGCTGTCGCCGAAACGCCCGAGCAGGTGGGTGCGCCCAACAAGCGCCGCATCTCGATGCTTCAGCCCGATTCGTTCGTGGCGGAACAGTTCCGAACCCTGCGCGCACGGATCGATTCGATCTCACAGGAGCGCCCGGTCCGAACCATCACCATGACGAGCGCTCGAAAGGGCGAGGGCAAGACGATCTCCGCCGTGAACTTTGCGCTGGTGACCGCCATGAGTGTCGGTCGTCGTGTGTTGCTCGTCGATTGCGACATGCGCGAGCCTGAGGTTCATCGCACGTTGGGCCTGCGACCCGAGACGGGCCTCGCCGAGGTGCTGACCGATCAGGCGAGCCTAGACGATGCCATCATCAAGGTGGACGGCATCAACCTCGAGGTGCTGCCGGTGCGTGCGCTTCCGCCGAATCCGTCGGAGCTGCTGGCGTCGCCGAAGATGCGCCAGGTGGTCGAGGAGCTCGCTCGCAACTACGACACTGTGATCCTCGACGCTCCCAGCACGCTCGACATCCCGGATGCCAAGAGCGTGAGTGAGCTGACCGACGGGCTGCTGCTCGTGGTGCGAGCGGACAAGACTCCCGAAGAAGACGTCGAGGCCGCCCTCGACGTACTCGACCGTCGCCGTATCCTGGGCTTGGTTTTGAACGACGCCCACATGGCTTCGACGAACGGCTACACCACTTCCTGACGGCCGCCGGAGCCTAAAGCCCCCGGCGAGCCCCCCGGACCCCCAGCGATCCGATGCGCCTCTCGATTCTCATCCCCTTTGTCGTCGCGGCCATCGTCTCGGCCCTGGCCACGCCCATTGTGGCACGGCTCGCTCATCAGCTCGGAATCATCGATCGCCCCAACGAGCGCAAGGTCAACCTGCGCGACAACATCCCCCTGCTCGGTGGCCTCGCGGTGGGGATCGGCTTCTTCGTCTCCTGCGCCGTGGTCATCATCCGGACGCCCGAGCCGTCGCTCTACACGGGCCGCATCGAAGGCTTCCTCGTGGGCGGGGTGCTGCTCATGGCCGTGGGCGCGTTCGACGACCGCTACACCCTGTCGTGGCGCCCCAAGCTCGCGGCCCAGCTCGCGGCAGCTTGGATCGCCATCTATTACGGCTTCCGTATCGAGCACTTCACCGAGCCCTTCGAACTCACCCAGTGGGACTTCCATCCGGCGGTGATGTTCGTGGTGACGACGGGCTGGATCATCTTCATCACCAACGCCATGAACCTGCTCGACGGGCTCGATGGCCTCGCCACCGGCGTCGGGGCGATCGTCGGTGCGACGCTCACCTACATCTGTTGGGAGACCAACCAGGTCTTTGGCTTCACGGTGGGGATGGCGCTCGTGGGCGCGCTGTTGGGCTTCCTGCCCTTCAACTTCTCGCCGGCCAAGATCTTCCTGGGGGACACCGGCGCGTTGTTGACGGGCTTCAGCCTCTCACTGCTGGCCCTCGAGGGCTACGCGAAGGCGACGGTCCTGACCTTCGTGGTGCCGATCCTGGCCCTGGCGGTTCCCATGATCGACACGGGCCTCTCGATCGTCCGGCGTGCCCTCTCGGGCCGGCCGATCTTCGACCCGGACAAACGACACATCCACCACCGCATGTTGGCCAGTTCGGGAACCCACCGGGACGCCGTGCTCTCGATCTACTTCCTGACCGCCTGTTTCTGCGTGATCGCGGTGTCCTTCACCCGCCTGGATGGCCCGGCCGCCATCCTGTTCCTCGGATTGGTTGTTATCCTCACGATCCGCCTGATGCGGAACCTCGACTTCCTGAGCGACGAGGATCCCGAGGGCAGCTGAGCCCCGCCGCGCGGGGCACCCTCCGGAGGCCCGGCCTTGAAAGCACTCACCACTGGCTCCGAGGCCCGGCCTTGAAAGCACTCACCACTGGCTCCGAGGCCCGGCCTTGAAAGCACTCACCACTGGCTCCGAGGCCCGGCCTTGAAAGCACTCATCACCGGCATCACCGGTCAGGACGGTTCGTACCTCGCTGAGCTTCTGCTCGAGAAGGGCTACGAGGTCCACGGCATGGTGCGCCGTTCGAGCACCGAGAACTTCGAGCGGATCGTCCACCTGAAGGATCGCGTCGAGCTCCATCAAGCCGACCTGCTCGACCAGTTCTCTATGGCGAGCCTCCTCCAGACGGTTCGCCCGAGCGAGGTCTACAACCTCGCTGCACAATCCTTCGTACCCACGTCCTGGACCCAGCCGACGCTCACCGGCGAGTTCACTGCGCTCGGCGTGACGCGCATGCTCGACGCCATCAAGCTCATCGACCCGGAGATCCGCTTCTACCAGGCGTCGAGTTCCGAGATGTTCGGGAAGGTGCAGGAGACTCCGCAGGACGAGAACACGCCCTTCTACCCGCGCAGCCCCTACGCGGTGGCGAAGCTCTATGGTCACTGGATCACCATCAACTACCGCGAGAGCTTCGGGCTGCACGCGGTGTCGGGCATTCTGTTCAACCATGAGTCGCCGCGCCGCGGCCGCGAGTTCGTGACGCGCAAGGTGAGCGAGGCGGCGGCGCGCATCAAGCTCGGCCTGCAGGACGACCTGCGGCTCGGCAACCTCGACGCCCATCGCGACTGGGGCTACGCACCCGAATACGTGGACGCCATGTGGCGGATGCTTCAGCAGCCCAAGGCCGTCGACTACGTGATCGGAACCGGGTGCCAACACTCGGTGAGGGATTGCGTGGAGATGTCTTTCATGCACGTCGATCTCGACCCTCAGGATTTCGTAAAGATCGACTCGGAGTTCCAACGCCCGGCCGAGGTGGACACGCTGCTCGCCAACCCCGCCAAGGCTCGCGACGGACTCGGCTGGGAGGCCCGCACCTCCTTCGAAGAGATGATGCAGATTATGGTTGAAGCGGATCTCGTGGCCCAGGAGAAGGCTTCGGGCCGACGGCGAGGCGGGGAAGGCACGCGATGAAGCGCGGACCGGCGCGCCCGTGAGTGCGCCCGGAACGGTCCTGGTGACGGGGGCGGCCGGCTTCATCGGGTCGACGCTGACCGACCGTTTGCTCGCCGAGGGCCGCCGCGTCGTGGGCCTCGACTCCTTCGACCCGTTCTACCCCGAAGATCAGAAACTCCGAAACCTCGAGAAGGCCGAAGCCTCCGGTGCGTTCCGGCTGCTGCGCGGCGACATCCGCAACGGCGCCGATCTCGACCGGGCGCTCGCGAGCGAGCCGATCGGGGCGATCGTCCACCTGGCCGCCCTCGCCGGCGTGCGGCCGAGTCTCGAGCGGCCCGGCGACTATTCCGACGTGAACGTCCTCGGCAGCACCCGCGTGTTCGACGCCGCGGTTCGCGCCGGCGTGCCCCACGTGGTCTTCGGGTCCTCTTCCTCGGTGTATGGCGAGCGCAGCGAAGGCCCGTTCCGGGAAAGCGACTCGGTGGAGCGTCCGATCTCCCCCTATGCCGCCACCAAGCGCGCCGGCGAGCTCGTGGCGCACACCTTCCACCACATCCACGGCCTGTCCGTCACCTGTGCGCGGATCTTCACCGCCTTCGGCCCGCGCCAACGCCCGGACCTGGCGATCCGGAAGTTCGCCGACCTCATGCTGGCCGGGGAGCCGATCCCGGTCTTCGGCGACGGCAGCGCCGTGCGCGACTTCACCTTCGTGGACGACTTGGTCGGTGGCCTCGTCGCGGCCCTCGACCGCCCGCTCGGCTTCGCGCTCCTGAACTTCGGGGCCGGCCGGACGATTTCGGTGAACGAAGTCATCGCCCAGCTCGAATCCTCCTTGGGCGTTCGAGCGCGGGTCGAGCACCTGCCGCGCCAACCCGGCGACGTGACGCGGACCTGGGCCGACATCACTCGCGCCCGGGCAGAGCTGGGATACGAGCCGACGACTTCGTTCGAGGAGGGAGTCGCCCACTTCACCGCCTGGCTTCGGGAGCGCGCGTGAACCCCGACCCCGGCCGCCTTGCCCTGGTGACCGGCGCGGGCGGCGACCTCGGCGCCCCGCTCGTTGCGGCGCTGCGCCAAGCCGGCTGGCAGGTGCGCGCGCACGAGGGCAGCACCCTCGACCGCGATGGCCTCACCGCGGCGGCAGCCGGCGCCGACGTGGTCTTCCACCTCGCCGAGCGCCCGGACGATGGCTTCGCAGACCCGATCGGGTCGCATCTCGAGAATGCAGAGGCCACGCTCGCCGTGCTCGAGGCGGCACGCGCCGCGCAGGTGCGCCGCGTCGTCTACGCATCGTCGTGGCAGGCAGCCGAAGCGACGACGCTCCATGCCATCCAGAAGCGTGCCGGCGAACTCTATTGCCAGCTCTACTACCGGCTCCACGGCTTGGAGACGATCTCCCTGCGCTACCCTCCTGGGTTCTCAGAAGGCGATGCGGCCCAGGCGACGTACCGGGCGGCCGATGGAGACGAAGGGGTAGGAGCCGTGGTGACTGCGGAGAAGCCTCGATCGTGATCGCACGGAAAGAGCCGGGACAGAGGGAGCCTCGATGAACGTCTGCGTGATCGGAACCGGCTACGTCGGTCTCGTGACTGGCGCCTGCTTCGCCGAGTTCGGTGTCAACGTCGTCTGTGTCGACAAGGAAGCCGACAAGATCGCGGCCCTCGAGGCCGGGGAGATCCCGATCTACGAGCCGGGGCTCGAAGACCTGGTCGAGCGCAACGTGCGCGAGCAGCGTCTCTCCTTCTCCACGGACACCGAGAGTTCCGTCCGCGACGCCCTGGTCGTGTTCATCGCGGTCGGCACACCGGCCGCCGAGGATGGCAGCACGGACCTCGGGGCTGTCGAGGCGGTGGCCCGCGAGATCGGGCGCGCGATGGACAGCTACAAGGTCGTGGTCACGAAGAGCACCGTGCCGGTCGGCACCGGCCAGCGCGTGCGCCACGCCATCGAGGCCGAGCTCCATGCCGCCGGGCGCGACGTGCACTTCAGCGTCGCCTCGAACCCCGAGTTCCTGCGCGAGGGTGCCGCCATCGGTGATTTCATGCGGCCCGACCGTGTGGTGGTCGGCGTCGAGGACGAACAGGCCCACGCCATCCTGCGCGACCTGTTCCGGCCACTCTTCCTGATCGAGACGCCCTTCGTGGTGACCAACGTCGAGACCGCCGAACTCTCGAAATACGCAGCCAACGCTTTCCTCGCCACGAAGATCTCCTTCATCAACGAGATGGCGAACCTATGCGAGCGCGTGGGTGCGGATGTCCACGCTGTGGCGAAGGCCATGGGCCTCGACCGACGCATCGGCTCGAAGTTCCTGCACCCCGGCCCGGGCTATGGCGGTTCGTGCTTCCCGAAGGACACGCTCTCGGCGGCGCACTTCGCTCGCGAGGCCGGGGAGACGCTCGAGGTGGTCGAGGCCGTGATCCGGGTGAACGAACGCCAGCGGCTGCGCATGGTCGACAAGGTCACCGAGGCGCTGGGCGGCGAGACCGACGGGCGCACCGTGGGCGTGCTCGGCCTCTCGTTCAAGCCCGAGACCGACGACATGCGCGACGCGCCGGCCGTCGAGATCATTCGTGGCCTCCAGGGGCGAGGCGTCACGGTCCGAGCCTACGACCCGGTCGCGATGCCGGTGGCTGCCCGCATGATGCCCGACGTGCAGATGTGCAAGAACGCGTACGAGGCCTGTGAGGGCGCGGACGCCATGCTGCTCATTACGGAGTGGAACCAGTTCCGGATGCTCGACCTCGAGCGCCTGCGCAGCGTGTTGCGTCAGCCCGTCGTAGTCGACCTCCGCAACGTCTACGAACCCGGGCCCATGCGCGAGGCTGGCTTCCACTACTCCTGCGTGGGACGCTAGCCCCCGCTCCATGCCTGCGACGCTCTCGCCTGCTCTCCGACGTCACGTGCATGCGGTGGTGCTGGCCGGTGGCTCGGGCCAACGCTTCTGGCCGCGCTCCCGGAAACATCACCCCAAGCCCCTGCTGCGGGCGCTGGGTGGCAAGACGTTGCTGGCTGCGACGATCGCCCGCGGGCGCCGGTTCGCTGCCAAGGACGGCGTCTGGCTCGTGTGCGGGGACGACCATGCGGTCCCCATGCGGCGCGAGGCGCGCGAGGCCGGGGTCCCGTCGCGGCGCGTCGTCGTCGAGCCGCGTTCCCGCAACACCGCCATGGCCGCCGGCGTGGCGGCCCTGCGGGTGGCGGCCGAAGACCCGGACGCCATCCTCGCGATCCTTCCCGCCGACCATGTCATCCCCGATGCGCGAGCCTTCGCCTCGGCCATGGGCCGCGCTGCCGAGGCGGCCGCCGACGCCGAGGTCCTGGTGACGCTCGGCGTGAAACCGACCCGCCCCGAGACCGGCTACGGGTACATCCGTGTCGGCGCCAAGGCCGCCGGGCATCCGGGCCTGCACCGGGTTTCGCGTTTCGTCGAAAAGCCCGGCGCAGCCCAGGCACGGCGCTTCGTGCGCGGCGGAAAGCACCTCTGGAATGCGGGGATCTTCGTCTGGCGCGCGCGCACCTTGCTCGAGGAGATCGAAGAGCACGCGCCCGACCTCCACCGCGCGCTGGCTCCGGTGCGCAAGAACCCTCGCGGGCGCGATGCCGCCCGCGCGCTCGTGGCCGCGTATCGGCGAGCCCCCTCGCTTCCGGTGGACGTCGCCGTCCTGGAGCGAAGCCGCCGCGTCTGGACCCACCCCCTCGACTTCCACTGGAGCGACGTCGGCACCTGGGACTCCCTGGCGCGCGAGCTCGGCGTCGGGGAGGGCGCCTCCCGTGTGATCGCCGGGGATGCCATCCTCCAGGATGCCGGGGGCAACCTCGTGTGGGGTGACGACCGGCTGGTGGTCCTGCTCGGCGTTGAGGGTCTGGCCGTGATCGATACACCGGACGCCCTGCTCGTGACCCGGCTGGATCGGAGCCCCGATCTCAAGGGCGTGGTGGCGCGTGTGGCCCGCGACCACGGCGATCGGGTCTAGGAGGGCTGCCATGGCGACTCGCAGCGACGAAGGCATCGATTCCCTGCGCGCGCTCCCGCTCTTCTCCGAAGTGGGCGAGGAGGACCTGCGCCAACTCGCCAGCCATCTGATCGAGCGGCGTTTCCCGCGCGACGCGACGCTGATCCAGGAAGGCCAGGCCGGCGACTACATGTACGTCCTGCGCGAAGGCCGGGTGAAGGTCACGAAGATATCGGGCGCCGGGCGCGAGAAGATCCTCGAGATCCTCGGGGCGGGTTCCTTCTTCGGCGAGATGGCGTTGCTCGATCCGCCCGAGCGCTCGGCCTCGGTCAAGAGCCTCGACCCCGTCCGCGTCCTCGCGCTTTCGCGCCTGGGCTTCCTCCATGCCCTCGAGCGCAGCCCGGGGCTCGCGATGGCCGTGATCCGCGAACTCTCGCGGCGGCTGCGCCACACCAACACGGACGCCAGCCACATCCCCTACCAGAGTGTCAAGGAGCGGACGAAGGAGCTGCTGCGCCGGCTCGCCACCGAGGTGAATGACGCCGACGGCTGGTGCCTGTCTCCCGCACTGACCCATCAAGAGGTGGCCGACATGGTGGCGACCTCGCGCGAGACCGTGACCCGCGCCGTCAAGCAGCTGAAGCAGGACGGATGGCTGCGGCAAGAAGGCAAGCGTTACCGGATCCGGCCTGAAGAGTGACGCCACCGTGAGGCGGGCTGGCCCGAAGAGTGACGCCACCGCGAGGCGGGGGAGGGCCCCCCGGCTCCGCTTGAAGGCCCCGCGACGTTCGACTACCTACGGATGTTCCATCCCGTTAGTCGGGGCGCTTCGCCCGACCGAGGAGTTCCTCATGACCGTTCGATCCCTCCGACTCCGCTGGGTTGCCCTGGCCCTCGTGGCGACCCTCAGCGGAGGCTGCCAGGACGATGGCACCCGCATCCAGAAGCACCTCGAGCGGGCCGAGGCCTATGCCGAGGAGGAGGCCTGGCCCGAGGCGATCATCGAGTACAAGAGCGCCCTTCAGCTCGACCCGAACGCGGCGGCCGCGCACTACGGCCTCTCCCAAGCCTTCATCAAGACGAACAAGTTGCGACAGGGCTACTGGGAGCTGCGCGAGACCGCCCGCCTCGACCCCACGAACGTGGAGGCCCGCCTGCAGTTCGCCCAGCTCTCGCGTCTCGCGGGTGAGTTCGAGGAGTCGTTGCTCCAGTCCGACGCGATCATCGCCCTCGAACCCGAGCACGAGTCGGCACACATGCTTCGCGGCCAGGCCTTGGAGGGGCTCGAACGGCCCGACGAGGCGCTCGAGGCCTATCGGCGCGCGAAGGAAGTCACGCCGGACCAGGGCGCGGCCATCCTGCTGCTCGCGAACTTTCTCCGCAAGACGGGCGACCGCGCCGCCGCAGAGCCGCTCTTCCGCGAGCTGACCGAGAAGGACCAGAGCTTCGCCGCGTCGATTGCGTGGGCGAGTTTCCTCTCCGAAGAGCCCGGCCGGCTCGACGAGGCGGAGCAGGCCTATCGTCAGGCCCTCGAGTTGGCCGACGACGAACGCAAGAGCCTCGCCTACCGGACGCTCGCGAGCTTCTACTACCGCCTGGAGCGCGTCATGGAAGCCGAGCAGGTGCTGCGCGACGGGATCGAGGAGCGGCCCGACGACCTCCAGCTCATCTATCTCCTGGCGCGCTTCTACCGCTCCCAGGACCGAGGCGAAGAAGCCGACGAGATGATCCAGGCGGCCACGCGCGCGCGCCCCGACGATGTGCAGCCCCAGCTGATTCTCTCCCTGTATCGCGGGCGCCAGGGCGACCGCGACGGCGCCCTGGAGGCGGCGGAAGCGGCCCTCGCCATCGACAAGACCTCGGTGGCGGCACGCCTGCGCAAGGCCGAGTTGCTCGTGGACATCGGGAGCCTCGAGGGCAAGCGCGACCTCATCGCCCAGGGTCGCGCCATCGTCGACGCCATCCTGGCCGAGGACAGCTCGAGCGCCGAGGGTCTCTTCGTTCGCGCGAAGGTCCAACTCGCCGACGGCGAACTCGACGCCGCCATCGGCGACCTCCGGCGCGTGATGGACCTGCGCACGGGCTGGGCCCAGGCGCATCTGATGCTCGGCTCTGCCCTGTACCTGCGCGGCGACCACCTGGCCGCGCGTTCGGAACTCCAGCGCGCGCTCGAGGCCGACGCGGGGCTGCTCGAGGCGCGCAAGATGCTCGCGCGGGTGCAGTCGGCACTCGGCGAGAACGAAGCCGCCGTCGAAGAGGGCCGCCGCTTCCTCAGCGAGAACGTCGGCGACGACGGCCTGCGCATCCTGGTCGCCCAGTCGTTGGTGCGCCAGCGCAAGTTCGACGAGGGGCTGGCCGAGCTTCAGCGGATCCCCCCGGAGCGGCGCAACGCCGAGGTGCTCTACGCCATCGGGCGGATCCATCGCTTCGAGGGCAACGACCAGCTGGCGCGCAGCTTCTTCGAGCGCGCGCTCGAGCAGCGCCCGGACAACGCGGACCTGCTGCGTGCGGCACTCGAACTCGACCAGCGCGAGGGGCGCCTCGAGAACTCGTCGGCGCGCATCGGGGCGGCTCTCGAGGCCGACCCGGACAATCCCGACCTCGTGCACCTCGCAGGCCTGGCCGCGCTCCTGTCGGGCGATCGCCGCGAGGCCGAGAAGAAGCTGCGGCGCGCCATCGATCTCAACCCGAACGAGCTCCGCTTCTACGAGACCCTCGCCCGCTACTTCCAGGCCACGGGCCGGACGAGCGACATGCTCACCACCTACGAGAAGGCCGTGGCGGCGCGGCCCGACTCGGCGCCCCTGCAGCTGATCGTCGGGACGCTCTACGAGCTGCGCGGCGAATCCGACAAGGCGAGTGAATCCTACGAGCGCGCCATCGCCATCGACCCCGAGCTCGCGCCCGCCAAGAACAACCTGGCCTACATGCTGGCCGAGCGCGGCGAAAACCTGGACCGGGCCCTCGACCTGGCCCAGGAGGCCAAGGCGATGCTCCCCGACAACCCCAACACCGCCGACACCCTCGGCTGGGTTCTCTACAAGAAGGGGATCCCGTCGGCGGCGATCGGCTACCTGCAGGAGGCCGACGAAGGGTTCGACACGCGGAACCCGAGCTTCGGGCTCGTCCGCCATCACCTGGCGCTCGCCTACCAGGCCAACGGCGAGAACGACAAGGCGCGCACCACCCTCGAGCGGGCTCTCGAGGATCTCGAGCAGGCCCTGGAGGGCCGGCCCGGGGCCAAGGAGCCCGCCTGGGCTGCTGACCTGCGCTCCATGCTGAGCGAGCTCGAGGGCTGAACCGCCTCGGGCATCCCCGCGGGGATCTCCCCGCCGGGTGGCCGGCTCGGGGCCGGATCGCGCCGGGGCTGGCGCCGGCCCGCGACCCAGAATTCAAGGGAAATCAGCGGCTTGCCGATGGAAGACCGGGGGCGACGCCCACCCGGTGGATCGGGTCGTGCGTTCGCATCTTTGCCTGGAGGGGGAGCATGAAGTCCTGGATCCTCGCCTTCGCTTTGGCCTTCGCGGCCAGCGGCGCAACGGCGGAAAACACGCGCGATATGCCGGCACCTGATTCGGTGCCGAAGATTCCGTCTCCCTGGGAGCCGCTCGAGGCGGCGAGTCCGCTCGAGGGGCCCTGGCCCGCGGCCGCGTCCGAGACTGCGGCTGCCGTCGTGGACGACGCCGGTGTGCCGATGGCCCTGCCCGAGATTCCCGCGCCGGAGCTCGCAAGTGCGGACGCGGTGGCGGACGCCGACCCGTCCGAGATGTCCGACCTGGCGGAGACGTCGAGCCCCGAGAAGGTGCGCCCGCCCTTCGACCCGGCCGGCACGGTCCATGTGGTCGAGAAGGGCGACACGCTCTGGGACATCTCCGACCTCTACCTCGGCACGCCCTGGATCTGGCCCTCGGTCTGGAAGGACAACGAGGACATCGAGAACCCGCACCTCATCCTGCCGGGTGACAAGATCTGGGTCAGCGCCACGGAGATGCGCAAGGTGACCGACGCGGAGGCCGCAGCGCTGCTGGCCGCCCGCGACGCCGAGGGCGAAGAGTCCGGGCCCGCCGCCATGGCAGAGGACGCGCCTTCGGTCGTGATGCCGAGCGCGCCCAAGCAGTACTTCCACTATGCCGAGTTCGCCACGGTCGGCGTCGTCCGCAAGAAGGAGCTCAAGGGCTACGCGCAGATCGCCGGCACGATCGAAGAGGCGGTCCACCTCAGTCAGGGCGATGTCGTGTTCGTGGACCTGGGCGACGAGGACACGGCCGTCGGCGATGAGTTCACGGTCTTTCGGACGACCCAGCAGATCCGTGACCCGAGCGCCCAGGGTCTGTTCGGCATTCACCGCGTGATCGGCCACCACACCGAGATCCTCGGCTGGCTCGAGGTGCTCGAGGTGTACGAGGAGTCGGCGAGGGCCCAGGTCCGGATGGCGTACGCCGACTTCGTGCCCGGTGCGTACCTGAAGCCCCGCGAAGAGGCGCCCGGCCAGATCGAGATCAAGGGCAGCCCGGTCGGCGTGGAAGGCCAGCTGGCCGACGTGTTGGTCGAGTCGAAGTACAACGCCAACGGCGATGTCGTCGTGCTGAACCGCGGCAGCGAGGACGGCCTCGAGGTCGGCAGCTCGCTCGAGATCTACCGGCCCGTCTCCCTGAACTGGAAGCCCGAGTGGTATGGCCGCGAGCCCGACATCGAGATCCCCCACGAAGTGGTGGCCCAGATGATCGTGCTCTCGACCGAGCCGACCACGGCCATGGCTTACGTGCGTAAGTCGAAGACCGAGATCTGGCACGGCGATCGCTTCCGCACGGTGAACGGCCCGTCGGTCGAGTGGCCGGAGGGCGGCCTGTTCATCCTGCCGCGCATCAAGCACCTCGCCAAGGCGGTGCCCCGCCCGTCGGAGATCGAGATGCCCGACCTCCTGGAGAGCTGGAACCTGCCGCGTCTGTCGGTGGATACGTTGCTCGACGGCTACGACCCCCGCTAGGGGCTCGCCGACCCGCCGACCTTTGCTATGAAGGCGGCTCCCCGGTCCCGGGGAGCCGCCTTTTGCTTTCCCCTTCCGATGTTCCGCTGCCCGGTGTCCTCGACCCGAGGGTTCCGGCCGATCACGCCGCCCTGCGTCTCTGGCTCGGGGTGCAGCGCCGCCTCGCGCTCCGCCCGATGGAGGCCATCGCCGCCCTCCGCGAGGACCCCGATCCGGAGCCGCTCCTGGCGCTGGCGCGAGGCCTCCCGTGCACACCCACCGACCTCGATGCGGCGCTGGGTTCGCTCGCGCAAAGTGGGGCACGGCTCGTGCCGTGGGTTTCCCCTGTCTACCCACCGCAGCTGCGACGCTTCGTGGATGCAGCGCCGGTGCTTGCCGTCCGCGGGGACGCGAGTGCGCTCCAGGTGCCCTGCGTCGCCATCGTCGGCGCGCGCGCCGCGACGGCCTATGGGAAGGAGATGGCGCGCCGCATCTCGGGCGACCTCGCGCGGGCGGGCGTCGTCGTGGCTTCGGGTCTGGCCCGAGGGATCGACGCCGTGGCCCACATCGCCGCGCTCGACGCGGGTGGGCGGACCGTGGCGTTCCAGGCCTGCGGGCCCGATCAGGTCTACCCGGCTGGCCACCGTGGCCTGGCCGATCGGATCGCGTCGCAGGGCGCCGTCGTGAGCGAGTTGCCGCCGGGCACACCGCCACTGAAGGCGCACTTCCCGCTGCGCAACCGGCTGATCAGCGGCGTCTCCCGCGCGGTGGTGGTGGTCGAGGCGCGAGCACGCAGCGGCTCGCTCGTGACCGCCCGCCATGCCCTCGATCAAGGCATCGACGTTCTCGCCGTGCCCGGGCCCGTGACGGCGCCCACCAGCGAAGGAACCAACGGGCTTCTGCGCGACGGTGCCGCGCCAGCCATGGAGGCGGCGGATGTGCTTTCGGTCATCGGGGTCGAGGCTCGCGTCGAAGCGGACGCGCCCGAGCCGTCGCGGGAGGAAGGGACGGCGGGCGACGCGGGCCGCATCCTGGCCGCCCTCCACCACGGGGCTTGCACGCGGGACGAACTCGGTCGGCGTCTGGTTCTCGACCCCGGTGCCCTGGCCGTCGCGATCCTGCCCCTCGAACTCGACGGCCGAGTCGTCGAAGACCGCGACGGGCGTCTCCGCGTCGTCCGGGCTGCACCGGGCCGTGGGCTATCCTCCGCGCCATGACGGATTCGGCCCGGCTCGTGGTGGTGGGAGGTGGTCTGGCCGGCTGCGAAGCCGCCCTCCAGGCAGCCCGCTGCGGCGTGCCCGTCACCCTCTACGAGATGAAGCCCGTGCAGTTCTCGCCGGCCCACGAGTCGCAAGACCTGGCCGAGCTCGTGTGCAGCAACTCCCTGCGCGGGGCCGGGCTGGGCAACGCCGTGGGGCTCCTGAAGGAGGAGATGCGACGCCTCGGGTCCCTCGTGATCGAGGCCGCCGATGAGACGGCCGTGCCCGCGGGTGGCGCCCTGGCCGTCGATCGTCACGCCTTCGCGCGCCGCATCACCGAAGTCGTCGAAGCGCACCCCGAAATCGAGATCCGACGCGAGCGGGTGCCGCGGATCCCCGAGGAAGGCACGGTGGTGCTCGCCACCGGGCCGCTGACCGACCCGGAACTCGCGTCCGACCTGCAAGCCCGGCTCGGCGAGGAGCACCTCTACTTCTATGACGCCATCTCGCCCATCGTCTATGCGGATTCCATCGACCACGACGTCGCCTTCCGGGCGTCGCGTTGGGAGGACGGCGAGGGCGACTATCTGAACCTGCCCCTCGATCGCGCGGCCTACGGCGCCTTCGTCGACGCGCTCGTCGGCGCCGACACGGTGCCGCTCCACCCCTTCGAGGCGAAGCTCTACTTCGAGGGCTGCCTGCCGGTGGAGGAAATGGCGCGCCGGGGGCCGAAGACGCTCTCGTTCGGCCCGATGAAACCCATCGGTCTCGTCGACCCGCGCACGGGCGAGCGGCCCCACGCCGTCGTGCAGCTGCGCCAAGAGGACAAGCGCGGGGTCCTCTACAACCTCGTCGGTTTTCAGACGAAGCTCCGGGTGGGCGAGCAGAAGCGCGTGCTGCGAACGCTCCCGGGCCTCGAGAAGGCGGTCTTCGCCCGCTTCGGGTCCGTGCATCGCAACACCTACCTGAATGCGCCTCGGCAGCTCCTCCCGGACCTGCAGCTCAAGGCGCGGCCGGGCTTGTACGTGGCGGGGCAGATCGCCGGGGTCGAGGGCTACGTGGAGTCGGCAGCGCTCGGTTTCCTCGCGGGCTTGCACGCCGCCTGTGCCCTGCGCGGGGAGGAACGGCCGGAGCCCGACGTCACCACGGCTCACGGCGCGTTGTTGCATCACCTCCGCAATGCGCGTCCGAAGGACTTCCAGCCGATGAACGTCAACTTCGGCTTGTTCCCGCCCTTGGAGGGCGTGCCGCGCGGGACGAAGAAGCGCGAGCGGAACCAGCTCCAGTCCGAACGCGGGCTCGCGGCCCTCGAGCCCTACCGCGTGGCGGTCGAGCGGCTCCGAGGCGCGGCGTGACCCGGCGCGCGAGCCGCCCGAACGCGAAGGCCAACCGCCAGAAGCCGGACCGTACGAATGGGAAGGCCGACCGCGAGAGCCCGGACCGCGCACATGGGAAGGCCGACCGCGAGAGCCCGAGCCGCGCGAACCCCTTCGAAAAGGCTGTGCGGGAGTTCGATGCCTATCTGTCGGCGGAGCGCGGCGCTTCGCCTGAGACCCGGCGCGCCTACCTGTCCGACGCCCGAGCGTTCGGGGCATTCCTGGGCGCCGAGCCGGGCAAGGCCGATGCGGCGGATCTCTACCGCTGGCTGGCCGAGCTTCAGGGCCGCCTCGAAGCCTCGACGGTCGCGCGCAAGCTCGCTTCGCTGCGCACCTTCTATCGCTTCCTGGCCCGAGAGGGTTTCTGCAAGGCCGACCCGACTCTCGGCATCGCCTCGCCGCGCACTCCTCGGCGGCTCCCGAAGCCCATCCCGGTCGATGACTGCGAAGCCCTGGCCGAGGCCGACGCGCCCGAGCGCGAGACCGCGCGCCCCCGCACTAGCGAAGCCTCACGCCTGCGCGACCGGGCAATGGTGGAGCTGCTCTATGGCGCGGGCCTGCGTGTAGGGGAGCTGGTTTCCCTCGACGTGCGCGACCTCGATCTGCGCCGCGGCGACGTCCGAGTCTGGGGCAAGGGCGACAAGGAGCGGGTCGTGCCGCTGGCGGGCGCCGCACGCGAGGCGCTCGAAGCCTGGCTCGCGCTGCGCAAGCGCCCGGGCTTCCTGGCGGAGCCGCTCTTCACATCGCTGCGCCCGCGGTCGGATGGCGAGCTGGGGCGGCTCTCGGCTCGGGACGTGCGCCGCACCCTTGCACGTCGGGCCCGTCGGGCCGGGGTGGCGGGGCGCATCCATCCCCACCGCTTGCGCCACAGCTACGCTACCCATCTGCTCGACATGGGGGCGGACCTGCGCGAGATCCAGGAGCTCCTGGGTCACGCGAGCCTCTCCACCACGCAGAAGTACACCGGGGTCTCGGCCGAGCGATTGCTCGACGTCTACGACAAGGCCCACCCCCGAGCGCGGCGGCGACCGCGCGGAGAGAAGTGATGACGCTCCAAGCCAAAGTGCGCTCGACGACGGTGGTGGCCGTTATGCGCGATGGCCGCGTGGCCATGGGCTCCGACGGCCAGGTGACGCTCGGCGACACGGTGGTGAAGCACGGCGCCCAGAAGGTGCGCGAGTCCGCGAGTGGGCGCGCCCTCGTCGGGTTCGCCGGAGGTGCAGCCGACGCGCTCGCGTTGATGGATCGGCTCGATGCGAAGCTCGAGGCCCACCCGAGCAACGTCCGTCGTGCCGCCGTGGAACTCGCCCGCGACTGGCGCAGCGACCGCGTGTTGCGGCGCCTCGAGGCCATGATCCTGGTTGCCGACGCCGAGACGCTGCTGGCGGTCTCGGGCAACGGCGATGTGATCGAGCCCGACGATGGCGTGGCTGCCATCGGTTCCGGGGGGTCCTACGCCCTGGCGGCGGCCCGGGCCCTGTTGCGTCACACCGAACTCTCGGCCAAGGAAATCGCCGAAGCGTCGCTGCGGATCGCCGGCGAGCTCTGCATCTACACGAACGACCAGGCACACGTGTTGGAGATGTCGTGACCGTGCGCCATTTCACGCCGCGCGAGACCGTCTCCGAGCTCGATCGCTACATCGTGGGGCAGGGCGATGCGAAGCGCGCCGTGGCGATCGCGCTGCGCAACCGTTGGCGCCGCACCCAGGTGTCGGCGGACCTGCGCGACGAGATCGCGCCGAAGAACATCATCATGGTCGGCGCCACGGGCGTCGGGAAGACGGAGATCGCCCGTCGCCTGGCAAAGCTCGCCCAGGCGCCCTTCATCAAGATCGAGGCGTCGAAGTTCACCGAGGTGGGCTACGTGGGCCGCGACGTCGAGTCGCTGATCCGAGACCTCGCCGACCTCGCCGTGAACCTCGTGGCCGAGGAGCAGAAGGGCGCCGTCTACACCCGCGCCGAGGAGCGGGCCGAGGAGCGCATTCTCGACGCCCTGCTGCCGCCGCCGCCCGCACCGCCCTCGATCGGGATCGCGCCGCCGCCCGACCCGCTGGCCGACCCGCCCGTCCCGGAGAACCGCGAGACGCGCGAGAAGCTGCGGGGGATGCTGCGCGACGGGGCCCTCGATGAGCGCGAGATCGACGTGGAGGTCGAAGATGGCGGCGGTGGCCCGAACCTCTCGATCCTCGGGCCCCAGGGCGTCGAGGAGATGGGCGTCCAGTTCAAGGACATGATGGGGAACATGTTCCCGCGCAAGACGCGCCAGCGCCGCATGAAGATCCCGGCCGCGCGCGAAGCCTTCGTGGCCGAGGAGGCCACGCGCCTCGTCGACATGGACAACGTTCGCGAGCTGGCCGTCGAGCGGGTGGAGCAGGCCGGCATCGTCTTCCTCGACGAGATCGACAAGGTCGCCGTCGGCAACGGGGCGAAGCACGGCCCGGACGTTTCCCGCGAAGGCGTGCAGCGCGATCTGCTGCCGATCGTCGAAGGCTCGACGGTGCAGACCAAGCACGGGCCCGTGCGGACGGACCACATCCTCTTCATCGCGGCCGGCGCCTTCCACGTGGCGAAGCCGTCGGATCTGATCCCGGAGCTCCAGGGTCGCTTCCCGATCCGCGTGGAGCTTGCGAGCCTGACCCGGGAAGACTTCGTGCGCATCCTCACCGAGCCGACGAATTCGCTCGTGCGCCAGTACGTCGCGCTGCTCGAGACCGAGGGGGTACGGCTCGAGTTCAAGGACGACGGCGTGCAGGCGATCGCGGAGATCGCCGCGGAGGTCAACGAGCGCACGGACGACATTGGCGCACGTCGCTTGCACACGGTGATGGAGAAGCTCGTGGAGGACGTGAGCTTCGATGCACCGGATCTCGGGGAGACGACGATCGTGGTGGACGAGGCCATGGTGCGCGAGCGCCTGGGCCCCCTGGCCGCCGACGAGGATCTCTCCCGCTTCATCCTCTAGGAGTCGTCGTGGCCGACACACCTCGCCCTGCGATCCTGGTCATCGATGCTTCGGAGTTCTTCCGGGCCGCCCTGTGCGACACACTCGCGGCCGAAGGCTTCGCGTGCCGCTCCGCCTCAAGCCTGGACGCGGCGGCGGCCGACCTGGCCGACCCCGACGTCGGACTGTGGATCGTCGACCTGGAGAGCACCGGTGCGGCGGCCATCGAGGTGTTGCGCGCGGTCCGCGCCGAACGGCCGGCCACCCGCGCGTTGGTGTTGGCGGCCCAGGCAGGGCAGGGCCTCGCCCTCGAAGCCCTGCGCGCGGGCGCCGTCGACTACCTGGCCAAGCCACTCCATGAAGAAGAGCTGCGCCTGTCCGTCGAGCGCGCGTCCTCCGGTTGGCAGGCCGAGGTGGAGTTGGCCGAGCTGCGTGGCCGCATCGGCGCGGCGACCCCGACGGCCGATGCCGACCTCGACCTGGCTCGTAGCCTCTGCGAGGCCGTCGTGGAGGCGGGAGACCCGGCGACGCTCTCGGCGAACTTGCTGGCTCAGATCGGGGAGCGCATGTCGGCCGTGGGCGCAGCGCTCTACCTCTCCGAGCCCGGGCAGGGCTCCTTCGTCCGCGAGGCCGTCTGGGATGCGGGGGCGCTCGTCGACCGCCCGTTCTTGCCCGCGGGCCGCGGCTTGGCGGGTGCGGCGGCGGCAACGGGAGTCTTCATCGCCACGGCCGAACCCGAAGCCGACCCGCGCTTCGACCCCGAAGTGGATCGCCCCGAGCAGGGCGCTCCGGGCGGTTTGCTCTGCCTTCCGCTCCGCTTCCGGCGGAACACCGTGGGGCTCGTTCGCGTGCATCTCGCCGCGGGCCACGCGCCCTCGCTGCGCACGGCCGAGATCGCCGGCGCAGCGCTCTCGGCGGCGCTCCGCAGCGTGCTCCTGTACCGTAGCTGGCGGTCGAGCATCGACGAGGTGGCCCGCATCCGGCGCGAGAGCGCCGCACGCCCCGGCTCGGGGCGGCTGGTTCCGCGGGCAACGCCGTCGCCCCCTGGCTCGGCGGAGTAGCCGCCGCGCCCCCCCAAGCACGGGATCGCGAACGACCGAGAGCCGCACGACGAGAGGGTCGCGTGAAGCAGTTGATCGACGGCAAGAGGGTCGCGTGAAGCAGTTGATCGACAAGGCAGAGGTGCTCGTCGAAGCACTTCCCTACATGCGCCGCTTCTTCGAGAAGACGGTCGTCATCAAGTACGGCGGTTCGGCGATGGTGGACGAATCCCTCCGCGAGTCGTTCGCGGTGGACGTGGTCTTGCTGAAGTACATCGGCCTGCGGCCGGTGCTCGTCCACGGCGGTGGCCCCCAGATCGGTCGGGCCCTGGCGAGCCTCGGCAAGGAGTCGAAGTTCATCGACGGCCTGCGCGTCACCGACGATGCGACCATGGAAGTGGTCGAGCGCGTGCTCGGGGGCGAGGTGAACGCTTCGATCGTCGAACTCGTCGAGCGGGCAGGTGGCCGCGGCCTCGGCCTGACGGGCCAGCACGACAGCATGCTCCGGGTCGAACGCAAGCGACCCGGCGGCAAGGACCTCGGGCGTGTCGGCCAGGTCGTGAAGGTCGAGTGCGAGGCGATCGTCCAGGCGACCCAGCAGGGTTACATCCCGGTCGTGGCGCCGATCGGCGTCGACCCGGACGGCGTGACCCACAACGTCAACGCCGACGAAGCGGCCGGCGCCCTCGCCGTGGCGCTCGGCGCCGAGAAGTTGATGCTGCTCACCGACGTCGAGGGCGTGCTCGATGCGAAGGGTGCGCTGATGAGCCAGCTCACCGTGGCCGAGGTCGCGAAGCACATCGACGAGGGCACCATTCGGGGCGGGATGATCCCCAAGGTCGAGTGCTGCTTGCAGGCCCTCGACGGGAAAGTGGGTCGGGCCCACGTCGTCGACGGCCGGGTGCTGCACGCGGTGTTGCTCGAGATCTTCACGGATGGCGGCGTCGGCACCGTCATCACTCACTAGGCGAGCGCGAGGGGGCGGGATGGCAGGAAGCAAGGATTTCCTCACGGTGGCAGATTGGCCGGCCGAGGAGCTGCGCGCCCTGCTCGAGCGCGCGCGCGAGCTGAAGGACCTCGACAAGCGAGGGGAGCGGCCCCAGACCCTGCTCGGCCGCACGATGGCCCTCTACTTCGAGAAGCCGTCGCTCCGCACCCACGTGACCTTCGAGGCGGGCATGACCCAGCTCGGTGGCCACGCGATCCTGCTGCGCCCGGAGCAGGTCGGGATCGGCAGCCGGGAGACGCCCGCCGACGTGGCACGCGGCCTGTCGCGCTGGGTCGATGCGCTGACCTGCCGGACCTTCTCCCACGAACTGCTCGAGGAGATCGCGCAGCACTCCACGATCCCCGTGATCAACGCACTCACGGATCGCTTCCACCCGTGCCAGATCATCGCCGACCTGCAGACCGTGGCGGAGCGCGCCGACCTCGACCGCGCCGTACTGGCCTATGTCGGCGACGGCAACAACGTGGCCGCCTCCCTGACGCTCGCCGTCTCGATCCTCGGCATGGAGCTGCGCGTGGCGACGCCGGACACGCATCGGGTCGCGCCCGAGGTGTGCGCCCAGGCGGCCACGCTCGCTGAGGCCTCGGGTGCGAAGATCCTCTACACCGCCGACCCGGTGGAGGCCGTTCGGGGTGCCGACTTCGTCTACACCGACACCTGGACCTCCATGGGCCAGGAAGACGAGAAGGCCGAGAGGAAGAAGATCTTCGCCGCCTATCAGGTGAACACCCGACTTCTCGAGCACGCACCCGAGGCGTGGGTGCTGCACTGCCTGCCGGCCTACCGGGAGCTCGAGATCTCGAGTTCGGTCCTCGATGGCGAGCGGAGCATCGTCTGGGACCAGGCCGAGAATCGTCTCCATAGCCAGAAAGCGATTCTCGAGCGGCTCATTCTCGGCCCGTTCTGAGATCCAGCGCCCCACGGGGGTGAAGCGGGCCCCACCGGCCTGCCCTCGCGGCCGCCGGCTCTCGCCGGCAGGGGCCGCATCTGCTCGACCGCGCTCGGTTTTTTGCCTCGACGCGCCTTGGTTTTCCACCTCGACGCGCCTCAGTTTTCCGCCTCGTCGCGCCGATGAGTGAGCGACCCGGGTTGTGTCCCGGATCACGAGGACGAGGTCTCGATGGGTCCCCAACGAGAGCAGGAGGAGCATTCCGCCGTGCCGCAGATCAGCCCCGAGTGCGATCTGGGAAGCCTGAGCCTCACGCCAGGCGAGGGCTACCTGCTCTCCCGCGTGGACGGCCGGACGACCTGGGGCTTGCTGCGAGAGATCGGCGGTCTGGCTCCGGATGAGGTCGACACGGCAATGCGTCGCTTCGTCGAACTCGGCGTGCTCGTCCTCGAGGACGGAAAGACTGAGCCGCCGCCGAGCGAGGCCGAAGCGGCGATCGTGACCCCGGCCACCGCCGCCCCGACGCCCACGCAGGTGGACGAGTCGCTGTTCGACGCGAGCCTCGACATCTCACTCGAAGCGCAACGCACGATGCTCGTCTTCGAGTGCGGGCTCGAACGCCCCTACCACGAGATCCTGGACGTCGCCCTCGACGCCGAGCTGCGCGATCTCCGCCGTGCCTACTTCAAGCTCTCGAAGGAGTTCCACCCGGACCGCTACTTCCGCCAGAACCTCGGCCCCTTCGACGAAGTGGTGCAGCGCGTCTTCCGCAAGATCGCCGAGGCCTTCGAGTTGCTCTCGGACCCGTCCGCCCGCAAGGAGATGGAACGCTCGCTGCAGGCATCGCCGGCCGCCACGCCGGCTCTGCGTGGCCCGCGACTCCGGGGGCGCACGACACCCCATGCGTTCTCGCTCGTCGCCCGCATCCAGCGCGAGCGGCGACGCAAGGCGCGCCAGTATTTCGAGGCCGGGGAGGGCGCCATCGCCGAAGAGAGCTGGGTCGAGGCCGCCAAGCACCTGCGCCTCGCGATCGCCTGCGACCCCGCCAACGAGGCGTTCAAGGGCCCCTTCGCCGAGGCCAACCAGCACGCCAACGAGATCCTGGCCGAGCGTTACACGAAGGAAGCCGATTCCCTCTTCGAGCTCGGCGAGTACGCCGAGGCCTACAAGCGCTACGTGGATGCGCTCCACTGCCGTCCCTTCGCCGCCGCCACCAACCACCGGGCCGCGAAGCTCGCGTGGCAGATCGAAAACGACCTCAAATCCGCCAAGGACTATGCGGCGCGCGCCTGCGAGGTCGAGCCGACCACGGCCGTCTATCGCAAGACGCTCGGCCAGGTGTACGCCGCGGCGGGGCTCTACAAGAACGCAGAGCGGGAGTTCGAGCAGGCCGTGAAGCTCGACCCCCGTGACGAAGAAGCGAAACTCGAATTGAAGACGACCAGGCGAAACGCGCGCAGCGCGCCGCTCGGAGGCTCCTGATGGGACATGTGATCGGAATCGACCTGGGCACGACGAACTCGTGCGTCGCGATCGTGGAGAACGGTCAGCCGACCGTGATCCCGAATGCGGGCGGCTACAAGACGACGCCGTCGATGTTCGCGGTTTCGCAGGACGGCAAGCGCCTCGTCGGGCACCTCGCGAAGCGTCAGGCCATCACGAACTGCACGAGCACGGCCTACGGCGTGAAGCGTCTGATCGGCCGCCGCTTCGACTCCGAGGAAGTCACGAAGACCGCCGAGTTCGTTCCCTACGAGATCATCCGCGGCTCCAACGACGACGCGCGCCTGCAGCTCGCCGAGAAGATCTTCACCTGCCCGGAGATCGCGGCGATCATCCTGCGCGAGATGAAGCGCGTGGCCCAGGAGTACGTGGGCGAGCCGGTGGAGGAGGCCGTGGTGACCGTGCCGGCCTACTTCAACGACACCCAGCGTCAGTGCACCAAGGACGCCGGCAAGATCGCGGGCCTTGAGATCCTGCGCATCATCAACGAGCCCACGGCCGCGGCGCTGTCCTATGGCTTCGGTCGCAGCGACGAAGAGACCATCGCCATCTATGACCTCGGTGGCGGCACCTTCGACATCTCGATCCTTTCCATGGGAGATGGCGTGGTCGAGGTGCTCTCCACCAACGGCAACACCTTTCTCGGTGGCGAAGACTTCGACCGTCGGATCGTGGATCACCTGAACGCCTGGTTCGTGGACAACGACGGCATCGACCTGCGCAACGACGCCATGGCCATGCAGCGGCTGAAGGACGCCGCCGAGAAGGCCAAGTGCGACCTCTCAGCCCGGGACGTGACCGAGATCAACCTGCCGTTCATCGCGACCGACGAACGCGGGCCCCGTCACCTGAACGTCGAGATCACCCGCGACACCCTGGAGTCGCTGTGTCACGACCTGGTCTCGCAGTCGCTGAAGACCTGCGAGGCGTGCATGCGCGACGCAAAGGTCGGCCCCGACCAGATCGACCGCGTGATCCTCGTAGGCGGCCAGACGCGCATGCCATTCCTCCAGACCGCGGTCGCCGAGTTCTTCGGGAAGCGCCCTCACAAGGGTGTGAACCCCGACGAGGTGGTCGCCATCGGCGCCGCGCTCCAGGCCGAAGCGCTGACCGCAGACGAGAAGGATCTGCTCCTGCTCGATGTGACGCCGCTCTCGCTCGGCATCGCGACCTTCGGCGGGCGCTTCGCCACGCTGATCGAACGCAACACCACCGTGCCCGTGCGACGCTCGCACGTCTTCACCACCACCCGCGACGATCAGCGGGACGTGAAGGTCCGCGTCCTCCAAGGCGAAAGCGAAGTTGCCGCGGAGAACGACCTGCTCGGCGAGTTCGTGCTCTCGGGGATCAAGCCGGCATCGAAGGGCGAGCCCGAGATCGAGGTCTCCTTCGACATCGACGCTAACGGCATCGTGAACGTCTCGGCCCGCGACAAGGCAACGGGCCTCGAACAATCGATCACTGTGAACGCTGCCAGCACGCTCTCCGACGAAGAGATCCAACGGATCATCGAGGAGAACCCGCCGGACGCGATCGCGCTCAAGGTCTAGGGCGAAGGCAACCCATGGATTCGCTCGCCAACGCACCCTCGTTGCTGAACTATCTGGACGCGCCCGTCGTGGTCGCCGACCCGGACGGCTGCGTCGTCTTCCTGAACCCGGCCTTCGAGTTGTCCTTCGCGACATCGCGAGACCGCTGCGAGGGGCGGGCCCTGGCCGAGATCTTCGAGGGTGGCGACCGCGAGGCCGTGCTCGGTGCCGTGGCGGCCACCTGTTCGCGGGGCCAATCCGTTCGCTTCCGCATCCGGCACCACGATCGCGGGTTCCAGGCCCTGGCCTCACCGATCTCGGTGGAGGGGCAGCGCGTGGGTAGCGTCCTCTTGCTGACCGAGGATCTGCTGGAGGCCGAGGGCCTGCACCGGGTGAAGCGCGAGCTCACGGGCGTCGTCGAGCAACTCACGGGTTGCGTCGATCGGCTGGCGCGCCCCGACGCGCAGCTGGGCGAAGGCGAGCGCAACGACTGGGCCGCCAGTGCGCGAGGCGCCGTGGCCGACTGCCGGCGCGCCGTGAACAACCTGGCCCGCATGGTCGAGGGGCAGGAGCGACAACAGGATCGTGAGGCGATGATCGATCCGAGCCGCGTCCTGCGGGACGCGGTGGCCGGGGTCGCCTATGAGATGGCCGAGAGCGGCGTCAGCATCGACGTCCTGCTGGCGGCCGACCTTCCGCTCGTCCGCGGCGACGGGAAGCGCTTCCAGGAGGCTCTCGAGGCCCTGCTGCGTGTCCGCGTCACCCAGGCATCGGACTGGCTCACGTTGGGCGGCCGGGCGGAAGAGGCCGAGGGTGAGAAGCAGGTCGTCGTGACCCTGACCGACCCGGGCGGAGGCGGCGACGCACCCCCCATGGTCATCGAGTGCGTGGCGGGCCTGGGCGGCCGCGTCGAGGTCGAGACCCTCGCCGATGGCCACCGCGCCACGGTCCTGCGTCTCCCCGCCCTCTAGCCGCCCCGCTTCCGGGCGGGCGATTTCCCGATACACTCCCGCGCCATGACGCGACGCGGTTCCTCAGGCCAGAAGATTTCGAAGGTGTGCCTCGCCTACAGCGGCGGGCTCGATACGTCGGTGATCCTGCGCTGGCTGATCGAGGAGTACGGCTGCGACGTCGTGGCCTATTGCTCCGATGTGGGGCAGGAAGAGGAACTGTCGGGGTTGCCGGAGAAGGCCAAGGCCACCGGTGCCGTCGACTGCATCGTGAACGATCTGCGCGAGGAGTTCGCGCGTGACTTCGTGATGCCGGCGATCCGGGGCAACGCCATCTACGAGGGCGTCTACCTGCTCGGCACCTCGCTTGCGCGCCCGCTCATCGCCAAGGACCACGCGAAGGTCGCCCGGGAGACCGGCTGCGACGCCGTCGCCCACGGTGCGACGGGCAAGGGCAACGACCAGGTCCGCTTCGAGCTCACCTACCAGGCGCTCGCGCCCGAGCTGGAGGTCATCGCGCCCTGGCGCGAGTGGGACCTCGTCAGTCGCCCGGACTGCATTGCCTACGCCGAGAAGTACGGCATTCCGATCTCGGCGACCCTGAAGAAGCCCTACTCGATCGACCGCAACCTTCTGCACTGCTCCTACGAAGGCGGGATCCTCGAAGACCCGTGGAACGCCCCGGAGGAGGAGATGTTCCAGCTCACGGTCTCGCCCGAGGACGCACCCGAGGTGCCTGCGGAGATCGTGATCGGCTTCGAGCAGGGCACCGCGGTCTCGATCGACGGCGAGGCTCTCTCGCCGGCCGAGCTGCTGATCCGCCTGAACGCCCTGGCGGGGAGCCACGGCGTCGGCCGCGTCGACCTCGTCGAGAACCGCTTCGTCGGCATGAAGAGCCGCGGCGTCTACGAGACGCCCGGCGGCACCGTGCTCCACGTCGCCCACCGCGCCATGGAGTCGATCACCCTCGACCGCGAGGTCATGCACGAGCGCGACCGCATGTCGCCGCGCTTCGCCGAGGTCATCTACAACGGTTTCTGGTACGCGCCCGAGGGCGAGTTGCTGCGGCGGTTCGTCGACGACACCCAGGTGAACGTCACGGGCGACGTGCGCGTGAAGCTCTACAAGGGCAACGTGATCGTGACGGGGCGACGCTCCCCGGTGTCGCTCTACGACGAGGCGACCGTCTCCTTCGACGAAGAGGGCGGTTACGACCAGTCCGATGCGACTGGGTTCATTCGTCTCCAAGGGCTTCGGATTCGAGGTCGCGGGAAGGCCTAGGGCGGGGCGGGCCGGGCGTCGGAGAGTTCCCTCCGCGAATGGCTCGCGAATGCGCCGCACAAGGCTCGCCGTCACTGGCGCTATCGGCGAAGTGGACGTGGAGGGTTCTTCCTTCTGCGAGCTGCGGCGCCGCTCCGCTTTATTTCGCTGCGGGAACTCTCCGACGCCCGACCCGCCAGTGACGTTGGGGGGGGGGGTGGTTTTTCCTTCTGGCCTCCCACGTTGGAAGTGGAGCGGTGGGCGGGGGTTCCTGGAGCGAAATAAAGCGCAGCCACAGGTTCGCGCGGCTCGGAACCCGAGGCGTCGGAAGACGCTGCGTACTCACACGCCACGGAAAGCGAGCCATTCGCGGAAGGAACCCCCGGCCGCCGCTCCGCCCGCCTCGGAGGGGGTCAGCCCCCCGGCTTCTGCGCCAGGAACTGGAGGAGCGGGGGGAGGCATAGCTTCATCACGTCTGCTTTGGGGTCGAGTTCCTGGGCGAGGCCGAAGACGTAGGTCATCGTGCGGGCGTAGAGGAGCAGGTCGTTGGGGAGTTGGATGCCCGGCGTGTCTTGGAGCAGCGCCTTGGCTTCGTCCTTCAGGCCAAGCACCTGGCCGCTCCCGAGACCCATGGGTCCGTCGAGGCCCGAGAGGCGCTCGAACATGGTTGCGACCGCGGTCTCGACGGCGGGGCGGCGGCCTTCGGCGATCATTCCCATTCGCTCCATGCCGTCGAGGAAGGCCGGGGCGTCGCGCTTCATGAGGGCGTAGACGGCGGTGCGGATTTCGTCGCGTAGCTTCGGGTCGAGCTGGCGCGAGAGGCCGAAGTCCACGAACAGGATGCGCGGGTGCTCGCCGGCCGTCGCCTCGTCGATCACGAAAAGGTTTCCCGGATGCGGGTCGGCGTGGAAGAGGCCGTCGACGAAGACCTGTCGCGAGTAGGCGCGCGCGATCGGGGCGACGATCGCGGCGGCGTCGACGCCGAGCTTGGCGATCCGATCGGCGTCGTTGACGGGGATGCACGGGTGGAAGCGCATGGTCAGGACGCGGCGCGTCGAGTACGCGGCGAACACTTCGGGCACGACGATCTGGGTTTCGCCGGCGAGGTTCTCGGAGATGGCGCGCGCGCTGGCCGCCTCGCGCTCGAAGTCGATCTCCTCGGCCATGCCCCGGGCGAATTCGGCGAACAGGCGCTCGGCGTCGAAGCTGCGGGCGCGCCGGGAAACACGGCGCAGCACGAACCGCAGCCAGAAGAGATCCGCGCTCAGCGAGCGAGCGAGCCACACGTACTGGACCTTGACCGCGACCGGCGTACCGTCGAGCAGGGTGGCCCGGTGGACCTGGGCGATCGATGCGGCCCCGAGCGGTTCAGGCTCGAAATCGCGGAAGTGCGCCTCGAGGGGCCCGCCGAGCTCCGCCTCGACGACGGCCCGGACCTCCGCGAGCGGCCGCGGCGGAACCCGGTCGCGAAGGCTCGTCAACAGGGGCGCTGCCTCGGCCGGAACGAGGTCGTGCCGCACCGCCGCGAACTGGCCCGCCTTCACGAAGGCGCCTTTCAGGTCGCCGAGGGTCGCCACGACCCGGCCAATGGCCTCGACCCGGAGGCTTCGCCGGAGCCTCTCCCGCTCGGAGGCTCCGGCCCACGGGCGCACGGCCCGAAGCCGCAGCCACGCGAGGGAAAATGCCAGGCGCGTCAGCTGCCACGCTTGAGTGAGCCCCAGGGCCCGCGCGAGCCCCCCACCGGCCGCGTCGCCCGTGAAACGGTGGCCCTGACCCGGGCGTCCAACACCTCGGGAGCGGCCTGCTCCCGGGGGAAGTTCGAGGGGCTCTGCCCTCGATTCGGCCAGGTTGGCCGCCTCCGGGGCGGCCGGAGCGTGGGTTTCGTCTTGGGCCAAGGGCTTTGCGTCCGGGTCGAAGGCGGGCCGCCGCAGCCGGTCCACGGGGCCAAAGCGCTTTGAATGGTAGGGGTTTAGAGGGGGTCGCGCGCCCCGACTCTGCTTGACAACGCCTTCTCGTCTGTTTTACGAAGGGGAGTCACCGCGCAGACTTGCGCGGGCGTTTTGCGGGGAGGGCGCACTCGTCGTCCGGGTTCCGAGCGAACCCGCGGTCGGCTTGGCGTCACGAGGTGCACGCGGTCTTCCCCTGAGCACAGAACGGGACGGGTTCCCGCCGATCCGGATGGGTTGGTGCCGCGTCCTCGGAGGTCATCATGTTCGTGTCTGCCCGTAATCGCCTGGCGTCGCTGCTCGCCGCCATCCTCGTCGTCGCATTGGTTGCGCCGGCCGTCGCCCAGGAAGACGCCGGAGTCGTCGGCCCCACCTTCAAGGAAGGCGACGTCATCGGGATGGATCAGCTCGACTCGCTGCGGAAGTTCCTGCCGCCGGAGTTCTGGTCCAACCGCGATTTCTTCTTCTACGAGGGCATGCGCCTCGGGATCGGGCCCTTCTACCGCGACTACACACCGGCCGCCGAATACGTGGCCGCGACGGCGAAGTACAAGGGCCAGGCGAAGATCGGGCCTGACGAAAGTCTCGAGAACTACACGGCCGGCCAGCCCTTCCCGATGGAGGACCTCGACTGCACGGGCGACCCGCAGGCCGGTATCAAGATAATGTGGAACTTCGACTATCAGTGGGATGGCGATGGTTCCGACACGAAGTTCTTCTACTCGTACTGGGACCGCGGCGAGCAGCTGCCCCTCTACTACGAGGGCACGTCCAAGACTGTGGCGCTCGCGCATCGGATCGAGGCGCGATACCTCGAGAAGAACGCCGGCGACGTTTTCCGTGGCGAGAAGCGCAAGCTGGCGTTCGGCATCGAGGTGAATGCCCCGTTCGATGCCCGCGGCATCAACGTCATGACCTACCGCTACAAGGCTTCGGATAAGCCCACCGTCGAGACCAAGAACGACGACACCTGGGTCTACGTGCCGACGCTTCGCCGGGTGCGCCGCATCTCGACGGCCCAGCGCACGGATGCCGTGTCGGGCACGGACTTCACGTTCGACGACTTGCGCTCGTTCGCCGGGATCGTCCCGCAGTACACGTGGCAGTGCCTCGGTGAGATGGACATCCTCGGGCCGTCGAACAGCCAGCAGAAGGCCTACCCCTACTCCAAGGATCACAACTTCGGTCCCTACGGCCTCTCCTACGCGGACGACACCTGGGAGCTGCGCAAGGCCGTCAAGATCCGGATGACCCCGAAGGCGGGCGACCACCCGTACCACCACAAGGACCTCTACATCGACAAGGATTCGATGTCCGCGATCTACTCCTTCGCCTACGACCAGAAGGAAGAACTCTGGAAGATCATCTGGCACAACAAGCGCTGGAGTGAGGACGACGACAGCTACCACCCGGGTTGGGAGGGCGTTGTGGCTCCGCGCGACCTCAAGATCGTGAGCGACACGATCGTCAACGTCCAGACCGGCACCGGCAATCGCATCGAGTTCTGGGACAATCACGGCGTGCCGTACAAGAGCAAGGGCAAGATCCGCCGCTACATCGACATCGGTCGCCTGACGAAGGGCCGCTAACCGAGGGCTCGGGCCAACACGCGGCGAAGGCCGCACAGACCTCGAAGGAAGAACCATGAACTGGCTTCGGTCCGCCTTGGCCTTGGGTTTCGTGCTCACGACCGCGGGATGCCACGTCCCCGATTACAGCCCGCTCTACGCCGAAGGCGAGATCGCGATCTTCGACGATCTGTTCGCGATCTCGACGAGTAATGGCAATCACGTCGTTGCCGTCGGGTTCTTCGGGGCCGCCTACGTCTCCACTGATGCGGGCGAGACCTGGAGCCTGCATCAGACCGGCACGCAGAAGTCGCTCTACGACGTCTCGATGGCGGACGAGAACCGCGGCTGGGCCGTCGGCCAGCGCGGGCTGATCCTGCGCACCGAGGACGGCGGGCGCAGCTGGGCCAAGCAGAGCAACGTCAAGGAGGCCCAGGGCTCGCAGCTCTTCGCGGTCCATGCGATCGATGCCAACACGGCCTGGACCGTGGGTGAGTGGGGGACGCGGCTCTTCACGGACGACGGCGGCACGACCTGGCAGGACCGTTCGCTGACCATCGGCGAGACGCACCCGCGCTTCGTGTGGCTGGCGCCGGCTGAGCAGGAGGCGGTTCGCGGCGGCGAGAAGGTCTTCGAAGACGTCGGCCTGAACGACGTCTTCTGCCTGGCTCCGCCGAGCCAGCGCTGCTGGATCGTCGGCGAGTTCGGCTACGTCTTCTTCTCCGAGAACCTCGGCCTGTCCTGGGAGAAGGCCGAGATCATTGGCGAGATCTCGATGGACCCGGTCCGGATCCCTTACAACGAGACCGACATCGGGGACGACGATGGGCCCCGCCTGACCGCATTTGCCAAAGAGATCGCCGATCTGAACCACCTGAACATCGACGTCGAGCCGGTGGCCCTCGCCCGCGAGATCAAGAAGTTCGGGAGCGAAGACGACCCGTTCGAGCTGTTCGAAATCCTCGACGCGCGGGTTCTGGCCGTGCGCGAGGTGCTGGAAGAGGCCGGCATCCTGTCCGACCGGATCCGCACACGGAACGGCCCGCCTTGGGACTTCGAAGACTTCCTCGAGGATGACCCGACGTTCCTGCGGCGCTTCTTGGATGGTCGGAGGAGCGAGTTCGCCGGCATCCGCGTCCGGGTGGCCCAGAACCCGTACCTGTTCAAGATTCGCTTCCACGGCGAGGACTCGGGTCTGATCTCGGGCCTCGGCGGGGTGATCTTGAAATCCCAGGACGGCGGTCGCACGTGGGCCTACCGCGAGACCGACCGCACCCAGGCGCTCTTCTCGGTCGCGGCTTCGGCCGACCGGGCTCTGTCCGTCGGGGAGAAGGGGCTGGTTCAGATGTCCACCGACGGCGGTGAGACCTGGAACCAGCCGGACCGGGGCTTCCCGGAGTTCTTCACCTTCCTGCGCAACGTGGTCTTCGCTCCGGATGGCCGGACGGGCTTCATCGTCGGCCAGGCCGGGATGGTGCTGAGGACGACCGATGCCGGGGCGAACTGGGAACAGGTTTTGCCTCCGAAGGAACGGCGCCTCGCCAAGAACTGAGTTCTGAGCGCCGCCAAAGGCGGAATAGGGTCTGGCCTGACTACCCAGATTCCGCTCCGGCGAGCCAGGTCTCGGGGTTTCCACTCAAGCAGGGCCGGGTAAGGGCCGATGGAATAGCGTGGGGGTGTGGTGCCTCCGCGCGTTCCGTCGGAGGTCGACCCCCAGATGGCCGCCCTGGTCCAAGCCGCCCGCGTCCTGATCGTGGACGACAAGCGAGCCGATCGCGAGCTCGCCCGAGCCGCTCTCGAGGGGATGGCGCGGGTCGAGTGCGTCCGGAGCGCGGATGAGGGGCTGGAGGCCCTGCGCCGCGAGCGCGCCGACCTTTTGATCGCCGACCTCTCCCTGCGTGGCAGCAACGGCCTCGATCTCCTGGCGCGCGTGCGCCGCGAACAGCCGGGCACCGACGTCCTGATCGTGACCACCAACGCCTCGGTCGAAAGCGCCGTCGGGGCGCTTCGCATGGGCGCGGCCGACTACCTGCGAAAGCCCGTCACCGCCGAAGAACTCTCGCTCGCCGTCGACCGCGTGCTCGCCCGCCGCCGCCTGCTGGAAGAGAACGTCCGCTTGCGCGACGCGCTCCAGACCGTCGAGTCGTGCAAGGCCCTGACCGATTGCCTCGACCCCGGCGAGGTCTACACCGTCGCTTTGGAGCTCCTGCTCCACGCGCTCTGGCGAAAGCGCGGCATCGCGCTCTTCAACCGCTCCTACCAGGCGATGCCCGACTCCGCCGCCTTCCGAGGCTTCACCGAAGCTCAGGCCGTCCGCCTTCGCGAACTGTTGGTGGGCGAGAAGCCGATCGCGGTGAGCAACATCCCGGAGATCGACGAGTGGACCTCCGGGCCGCTGTTCGATGCCTGTGCGGGCGCCGGGGTCGAGACCGACCGCGTCCTCACCGTGCCCGTGCGAGGGCAGGAGAGCGACGCAGGGGTTCTCTGGGTGCTCGGCGACGGCGTCCCCTTCGAGGACAGCGACTTCGAGCGCGCGATGATCGTCGCGGGCCATGCCGCGGCCTCGCTCGACAACGCGGTGCGCTACAGCAAGGCCAAGGCCAAGGCCTTCATCGATGACGTCACCGAACTCCACAACGCGCGCTATCTGCACCACCAGATGGAGCACGAGCTGCGCCGCGCCGAGCGCTACCGGACGCCGCTGACCGTCTTGTTTCTCGACCTCGATCACTTCAAGCGGGTGAACGACCAGTGCGGTCACCTCGTGGGCTCCCGTGCTCTCAAGGACCTCGGTCGCGTGTTGTCGACCTGCGTGCGGGAGGTCGATACGGTCGCCCGCTACGGCGGCGACGAGTTCACCGTGATCCTGGCCGATACGCCGCTCGAGCTAGGGCACGAGGTGGCCGAGCGGATTCGCGCGACGGTGGCCGAGGCCACCTTCGACGGAGGCCGCTCCGGGCCTCTCTCCCTCACCGTCTGCCTCGGGGTGGCCAGCTACCCGGAGCACGGGGTCGACCGCGAGACCCTGCTCTCGGCGGCCGACAAGGCCATGTACCGGGCCAAATCCCTCGGCCGGAACCGCGTCTGCACGGCGGACGAGCTTCAGGAGCCCGCAGCGGTCGGGTCGGACGCCGCCTCGGGTTGACGGTCCGCGCCGCCCTCTGCTAAAAAAACCATTGATTTTCCGGGGCTTTTCCGGTTTTCACCCACCTGCGCTGCCTGCGCCGGCCCCACTCGGAGCCCGCTCCAGGAGAAAGCTGTGGCCAATTCCAGCGTCGACCTCGACGGGCTGGGTGCGCTCCGCCGCACCCATGCGTGTGGCGACGTACGCGCGGATGCGGTCGGCGAGGAGGTCGTGCTCTGCGGCTGGGTCCACAGCAGCCGCGACCACGGGGGCGTGATCTTCGTCGACCTGCGCGACCGCACCGGCATCGTCCAGGTCGTCTTCAAGCCGGACACGTCCCCCGATGCCCACGGCAAGGGCGAGTTGTTGCGCAGCGAGTTCGTGGTGGCCGTTCGCGGCCGGGTTGACCGCCGCTCGGACGAGACGGTGAACGCCGCCATGCCGACGGGCGAAATCGAAGTGATGGTGGACGAGCTGCGCCTGCTGAACGCCGCGACGCCACCGCCCTTCGCCATCGAAGAGGAAGCCGGCGCCGAAGAGTCCGTGCGCCTCCGCCACCGCCTCCACGATCTGCGCCGGCCGCCGCTCCAGAGCGCGCTCGCCATCCGCCACCGCCTCTACCAGTCGGTGCGGGCGATCCTGACCGAGGGCGGCTTCCTCGAGATCGAGACGCCGACCCTGGGGAAGGCCACGCCGGAGGGAGCGCGCGACTATCTCGTCCCGAGCCGGCTCCAACCGGGCGAGTTCTACGCCTTGCCGCAGTCCCCGCAGATCATGAAGCAGCTCCTGATGGTCGCGGGCTTCGACCGCTACTTCCAGATCGCGCGCTGCTTCCGCGACGAAGATCTGCGCGCCGACCGCCAGCCGGAGTTCACCCAGATCGACCTGGAGATGTCCTTCGTCGGCGTCGACGAAGTGCTCGAGGTGCTGGAAGAGCTGCTCGTCCGGAGCTTCCGCGAGGCGGCGGGCGTCGAGCTGCCGCGGCCCTTCCCGAGGCTCTGCTACGACGAGGCCATGGCGCGCTACGGCAGCGACAAGCCCGACACACGCATCCAGCTCGAACTCGTCGAGCTGACCGAGGTCTTCCGCGAGAGCGAGTTCCGCGCCTTCCGCGGCGCCGTCGAGTCGGGCGGCATCGTGAAGTGCCTGCCGATCCACGATGCCAAGGAGCTTTCGCGGGGCCAGATCGACAAGCTCGAATCCTTCGTCCGCAAGGAGCTCGGGGCCAAGGGCCTTGGCTGGGTGCGGGTCACCGACGACGGTGGCTGGCAGTCGCCCATCGCGAAGTTCCTTTCGGACGACGAGCGCGCCCGCATCAGCGAGGCCACCAGCGCCCGCCCGGGGAGCGTGCTCTTCTTCCAGGCCGATGCCGCGGACCGCGCGAATGCGATCCTGACCCGGCTGCGCACCGACCTCGGCGAACGCCTCGGCCGCGTGGACGGCCGGGAGTGGGCCCCGCTCTTCCTCGTCGACTTCCCGCTTTTCGTGATCGAGGACGGGCAGTTCACCTATGCCCACCAGCCCTTCGTGGCTCCCCTCGACGAAGACCTCCCGAAGCTCGAGAGCGACCCGCTCGCGGTGCGGGGGACTCACTACGATGTGATCCTCAACGGCGTCGAACTCGGCTCGGGCAGCCTGCGAAACCACCGCAGCGACGTGCAGCGTCGAATACTCGAGGTCCTCGGCTACTCGAAGGAGGAGGCCGAGGATCGCTTCGGATTCCTGCTGAACGCCCTGGACGCCGGAGCCCCGCCCCACGGCGGGTTCGCTTTCGGGTACGATCGAATGGTGATGCTCCTGGTGGGGGCCGACAGCTTGCGCGACGTCGTGGCCTTCCCGAAGACCCAGCGCGGGCAAGACCTTCTCATGGGGGCGCCGTCCAGGGTCGAGCCCGGTCAGCTGAAGGAGCTCGGTTTGCGGCCCGCGCGCAAGGACGAGCCCCGGAGGGATTCATGAGTCGAGCGATCTTCGTCTTCTCCGCGATCCTGGCCATTGCCCTCGGTGTGATGCCGCCCCGAGCGGGCGCCGACGGCCCGATGGGCTCCCAGTACGTGGTGAAGCGCGGCCAGACTCTCTCGGTCATCGCGCACGATGCCCTGGGCGACCCCGAGCTCTGGCCTGCCATCTACCGCGCCAACCGGGATCAGATCAAGGACCCGACCGTGCTCCACGTGGGTCAGCGGTTGTCGATCCCCCAGGTCGCTCGCGCAGAGCGCGCCCGCGTTCGCCGCGAGGCCGCCGCCTTCACCGCCCGCGGCGTCACGCCGAAAGGCCCGGACGTCGCCGCCGCGCCGCCGGGCTCGTCCAACTCCGCCACCGAGTGAGCGGGGCGTCGCCCCGAGCATCCGCCGCGTGAGTGGAGTGCCGCCCCGGACACCACCGGTTTCCTCCGACCCGTTCGACGTTCTCGTCGTCGGCGGTGGCATCAACGGTGCGGGCGTCGCACGCGACCTCGCCTTGCGTGGGGCTCGCGTGGCGCTGGTCGAGAAGCGCGAGTTCGGGTCCGGCACGTCCTGGGCCTCGTCGGGGATGATCCACGGCGGCCTTCGCTACCTGCAGCACGACCCCGAAGTCACGCTCCACTCCTGCGTCGACTCGGGCCACATTCAACGCATCGCGCCACACCTGATCTTTCGCATCCCGTTCCTGATGCCGATCTTCCCGGACGACCCGCTCGGCGCCGAGATCGTCGAGATCGGGCTCGAGATGTACGACCGCTACCAGCCCTTCAAGGGGGGCCGCCCTCATACGAGGCTGTCCACGGCCCAGGCGCGTCGGCTGGAGCCCGGCCTCTCCGACCGCATCGAGGGCGCCTTCACCCTCGACGAATGGGGGATCGACGCCGCGCGTCTCTGCGCCGCGAACGCCCTCGACGCCGCCGAGCGCGGGGCTTTCGTGCGCACCCACACCGAGCTGGTGGCGTTCCTGAAGGACGACTCCGGCCGCGTCTGCGGTGCGCGGGTGCGCGACCGCGTGACCGGGGACGAGCGCCGCATCGAGGCGCGTGAGACGCTGAACGCCACGGGCCCTTGGGTTGCGCGCGTGTCCGAGCTGGCGGGCGCCCCCGTGCGGTTGCGTCCGGGCAAGGGCATCCACGTCGTCTTCGAGCGGCGCGTCTCGAACCTCGCGGTCTATGCCAAGGGGATCGATGGGCGCGACATGTTCACGTTCCCGCACGAGCAGAACAGCATGGCGGGCACGACGGACGACGACTTCTATGGTGACCTCGACCGGCTCGAGGTCACGCCGGACGAAGTGGCGTACGTGCTTCAGGCCATGGAGCGCTCGCTGCCGGGGATCCGCGAGCATCGCATCGCCCATGCCATCGCCGGCGTGCGCCCGACCCTCTACGGTTTTGGCAGCTACGAGGACGAGCTGTCCCGCGACTACGCCGTGTTCGATCACGGCGAACGCGACGGTGTGCCGGGATTCTGGACCCTCGCCGGCGGCAAGCTGGCGGCCTATCGCCTGATGGCGGAAGACGCGACCGACCAGCTCTGTGCCGCGCTCGGAATCGATGCATCGTGCCGCACCCACGAGACGCCCCTGCCCGGAGGGGAGGCGCCCGTCGATCCCGCCGAAGTCTCACGGCGCTTCGGTGTGGGGTTGCCGGCAGCGATTCGGGTCGGCTTTCGGCACGGCGCCCGCGCGAGCCAGGTGCTGGCGGCAAGCGTTGCGCCGCCGCGCCCCGTGTGTGTCTGTGAGCCCGTCCTCGACGCGGAGCTGCGGCATGCAGCCCGAGCCGAGGGTCTCCGCACCCTCGAAGATGCTTGCCTCCGCGTGCGCCTCGGCATCGGCGCCTGCCAGGGGGCTGGCTGCGGCGCTCGCGCGGCGGCGACGCTCGCCAACACGCTCGACTGGCCCGCCGATCGGGTCGGCGCCGAGCTGGCCCGTTTCGTCGATGCACGCTGGCGAGCGATCGCTCCCGTGCTGGCGGGTGATCACATCGCCGCCCTCGAGGTGCACCGCGCGGCCTTCCTCGGCGCGCGTGGGTTCGCCGGCGCGGAGGAGTTCTAGATGGCTGCGCCGCCGCGTGTGGCCATCGTGGGAGGGGGGCTTGCCGGGGCGGCTGCCGCCTTGGAAGCCGTGCGCCAGGGTGCCGAGGTGATGCTCGTCTCGGCAGCTTCGGGCGCGACCGCGCTCGGCTGGGGAAGCCTCGACGTGGCGGGTGCCGTGCCGGGCTCACGCCGGCTGCGTTGGCGCGCGCCCTTGCGCGAAGCGCCGCTCTCCGGCGCCGATCGCCTGGCGATCCTGATCGGAACCTTTGCGACGCATCCCTATGCCGTGCTCTTCGGCCGCGACGCGGCCCGGGGCGACGCGGCCGCCGCCGCCGAGCAGGTGAAGCAGGCCGTGGAGGATCTCGATCGCGCCCTCCAGCCCCACGGTCTGGGCGTCGAGGGAAGCCTCGACGAGAACCGCTTGCTCGCCGACCCGCATGGAAACGTGCGCGTCTGCGACTACGCCTTCACCGGCGCCGCCGGCGGCAACCTCGCGGAAGTGCCCGAGATCGCCTGGGTCACCCTGGCGGGCTTGCCCGCCGACCCGGCGTCCGTCGCCCTGGGGCGGCTCGCAGCGGAACGTGCGGCCCTCGGCTTGTCGCCGGCGCCCGCTCGCAGCGTCGAGCTGCGTTTGCCCGAAGGGCTCGCGCTCGAATCGGTGGCGCGCCTCGCCGCGGAACTCGATCGGCCCGACGCCTTGGCTGCCCTCTGTCAGGTGGCCAAGGAGGCACGCGCGGGCTCGAGCGCGGGGCGGATGTGGCTCTTTCCACCGGTGCTCGGCCTCGAGTCGCCAGCCCCGAAGCTCGCGGCGCTCCGCGAGAGCGTTGGCAGCCCCGTGGCCGAGACGCTTGCGGCCGTTCCCGACGCGACGCCGGGCTATCGCCTGCAACGTGCGCTCGCTGCCGCCCTCGATGCGGCCGGGGTGCGGCGGTACGCTGGGCGCGCAACGAACCTGGCGGTCCGCGAGGGTCGGATCGGCGCACTCGGGTACACGAACGAACAGGGCGACGCCGTCGAAATCGATGCCGATGCGGTCGTCCTGGCCACGGGGCGATTCCTGGCGGGAGGGCTTCGCGAAGAGGGCGGGGTGGTCGCGGAGTCGATTCTCGGGTTGCCGCTCTACGACGGGAAGGGCGCGCGGGTCGATGGACGGCCCGCCCAGGCCTCGGTACGGCGACGCTACCTCGATGCGCACCCCTTGTTCGGCGCCGGCGTTGTCACCGACGCACGCTTGCGTCCGGTGAACGCCCCGGGCGGCCCGCCGGTCGCACCCAACGTCTTTGCTGCGGGCGACTTGCTCACGGGCTTCGATGCCGCGCGCGATCGGACCGGCCTCGGGGTCGCGCTGATGACGGGGGTCGCGGCAGCCCGGAACGCCGTCCAGGGCGCCAAGCGGGGAGGGCTGAGTTGAAACCTCCTGCAGCGGCCAGAGGGAGGGCTGAATTGAGCCTCCTGCGCGGCCAGGGGGAGGGGTGAGGTGAGCCTCCTGCGCGGCTACCGCGGCTTCTTCCGCGAGATCTTGAAGACCGGCACGCTCGCGGCCTTGCGACTGCAGGTCCGCACCGGTGCGCTCCACGTCCTGCGAGGACTCGGTCGCCGCCGCCCGGGCGACCCCGTCGCGCTCTTCCTCGACAACTATTCGGCCGACGGAGTTCGCTTGCCGGATGCGGAAGCGCGGCCCCTGGCGCTGGCCGCCGCCCGCTGTCTGGCTTGCGGGCTGTGTTCGCTCGAATGTGCCCGAGTGGGCGGTCGCCCTCCGATGGACCCACGCGAGGCCGTCCTCGCGGGCTCGCGCCTCGGCATCGACCTCGCCCGCCTGGGGCTGGAAGGCGAGCTCGCTGGGGGGTGCGGGGCCTGCCGCGCGTGTGAGCCGCTGTGCCCCACCGGGATCCCCGTGGCACGCATCCAGGCCCGTCTGGCGGGGCCCGGAGACCCGTCGGGTACGCTATAAAACCTGCGCTTCCGACCACTTTCCACCCAGGCTCGACGAGCCTGGCAGAGACCGCACCAACCCCCATGCCCTTCGGCAGCCCCGAAGAGCCACCCGCAAGCGCCGGCTCACCGGTGCGCGCAGTGAGCCGAAGGCGAACGTAGAGGAACCTGGAAATGGCCCGACCCAAGATCGCCCTCATCGGCGGTGGCAATATCGGTGGCGTGCTCGCAGAGCAGGCTGCCTACCGCGAACTCGGCGACATCGTGATTTTCGACGTCGTGGAAGGCCTGCCCCAGGGCAAGGCCCTCGACATGGCCGAGGGTGCGCCCATCCTGAACGCCGACTCGGACATCTCCGGCACCAACGACTACGCCGGGATCTCCGGCGCAGACGTCGTGATCATCACGGCCGGCCTGGCGCGCAAGCCCGGCATGTCGCGCGACGACCTGCTGAACACGAACCTGAAGATCATGAAGCAGGTGGCCCAGGGTGTTCGTGACAGCGCGCCGGACGCGTTCGTGATCGTGATCTCGAACCCGCTCGACGCGATGGTCTACACGTTCAAGGAGATTTCGGGCTTCCCGAAGGAGCGCGTGGTCGGCATGGCCGGCGTGCTCGACTCCGCGCGCTTCCGCGCCTTCGTGGCCTGGGAGCTCGACGTGTCGGTCTCGGATGTCACCGCGATGGTGCTCGGCGGACACGGCGACACCATGGTGCCGCTCGTCCGTTACTGCACGGTGGCCGGCATCCCGATCCAGCAGCTCATCGCCCAGGACAAGATCGACGCCATCGTTGATCGCACCAAGGGCGCGGGCGGCGAGGTCGTGGGCCTGCTGAAGACGGGCTCCGCGTTCGTCTCCCCGGCGCTTTCGGCCATGGAGATGTGTGAGGCGCATCTGAAGGACAAGAAGCGCGTGCTGCCGTGTGCCTGCCTGCTGGAAGGCGAGTACGGCGTGAACGGCCTCTACGTCGGCGTCCCCTGCGTGATCGGCGCCGGCGGCGTCGAGCGCGTGATCGAGGTCGAGATGGACGCCGAAGAGCGCAAGCAGTTCGACGCCTCCGTCGAACACGTCCGCACCCTCGTCGACCAGATCGAACTGTAGGGAGGCGCGCCGTCACTTCAGGCGGCGTTCCATGCCAAGATCGAGCCCCGACCCTTTGCCCGCAAGGCGCCCTCAGGCGCCGCGCAGCGAGGCGAAGCCGAGCGTAGGAAAGGTTGTGTCGTGAACGTTCACGAGTACCAGGCGAAGTCGCTGCTCAGAGACTTCGGTGTGGCCGTCCCGGAAGGCCGCCTCGCCACCACCGCGGCCGAAGCCGGCGAAGCCGCGCGCGCCCTCGGCGGCGAACTCTGCGTGGTGAAGGCCCAGATCCACGCCGGCGGCCGCGGCAAGGGCGGCGGCGTGAAGCTCGCCAAGACGCCCGAAGAAGCCGAAGCGATCGCCGGCGAGATCCTCGGCATGACGCTCGTCACCCATCAGACCGGCCCCGCCGGCAAGCTCGTGCGCAAGGTCTACGTCGAGGCGGGCTCCGACATCGAGCGCGAGCTCTACCTCGGCATCGTGCTCGACCGCGCGGAAGAGAAGCTCGCTGTGATCGCTTCCACCGAAGGTGGCGTCGAGATCGAGATCGTCGCGGAGAAGACTCCCGAGAAGATCCTGAACGTGCAGATCGACCCGAACGTCGGGCTGCAGGCCTACCAGATTCGCGACCTCGGCCAAGGACCAGGTCAAGAAGTTCGAGGTGTTCCTCGCCGGGCTCTATCGGCTCTACGTCGAGAAGGATTGCTCGATCGCCGAGATCAACCCGCTCGTCGTGACGAAGCAGGGCGACCTGCTGGCCCTGGACGGCAAGCTCAACTTCGATGACAACGCGCTCTACCGTCAGCCGGACGTGGCCGCCCTTCGTGACCCCGACGAGGAAGATCCCCGCGAGCGCGCGGCCAACGAGATCGACCTTGCCTACGTGGGCCTCGACGGAAACATCGGCTGCATGGTCAACGGCGCCGGCCTGGCAATGGCGACGCTCGACATGCTCGCCTACTGCGGCGGCGAGCCCGCGAACTTCCTCGACGCCGGCGGTGGCGCCGACAAGGAGAAGGTCGCTGAGGCGTTCAAGCTGATCCTGCGCGATGAGAAAGTGAAGACGATCCTGGTGAACATCTTCGGCGGCATCGTCCGCTGCGACATGATCGCCGAGGGCGTCGTGGCCGCGGCGCGCGAGCTCGGCGTCACGATCCCGCTCGTCGTCCGGCTCCAGGGAACGAACTCGGCCGAGGGGCGCGAGATCCTCGCCAACTCGGGCCTCGACATCACACCCGCGGAGACTCTCGAAGAAGCGGGCCAGAAGGCGGTCGCGGCCGCGGCGGGGGCCTAGCCATGGCGATTCTCTGCGACAAGAACACGAAGCTGCTGGTCCAGGGCATGGGCCGCATGGGCCAATACCACGCGGGCCTCTCCGCCGACTACGGCACCGCCGTCGTGGGTGGCGTGGCGCCCGGCAAGGGTGGGACGACCCTCGTGGGCGTCCCGATGTTCAACACCGTGAAGGACGCCGTGCGCGAGACCGGCGCCAACGCCTCGGTCATCTTCGTGCCGCCGCTCGGCGCCGCCGACGCGATCCTCGAAGCCGCGGACGCCGGCATCCCCCTCGCGGTATGCATCACCGAAGGCATCCCCGCCCTCGACATGCTGCGCGCCAAGCGCGCCATGGCTGGCTCGGGGACGCGGCTCGTCGGGCCGAACTGTCCGGGCCTCGTGACGCCCGAGCAGTGCCGGATCGGTATCATGCCCGCGCAGATCACCAAGCCGGGCTCGGTGGGCGTAATCTCGCGCTCCGGCACGCTGACCTACGAAGCGGTGGATCAGCTTTCGCGCCTCGGTATCGGGCAATCGACCTGCATCGGCATCGGCGGCGACCCGGTGATCGGCACGACCTTCGTCGATGCCCTCGCGCTGTTCGAAGAGGACCCCGAGACCGAAGCCGTCGTGATGATCGGCGAGATCGGGGGCAGCGCCGAAGAGGAGGCCGCCGCCTTCGTGAAGGCCCACATGAAGAAGCCCGTGGCCGCCTTCATCGCCGGCCAGAACGCGCCTCCGGGCAAGCGCATGGGCCACGCCGGCGCGATCATTGCGGGAGGCAAGGGCCGCGCGAGCGACAAGATCGCCGCGCTCGAGGCCGCAGGGGTCGCCGTGGCGCCGTCGCCGGCTGAGATCGGCGAAACGCTTCGCAAGCACGCGAACCTGGGATAGCTTCGACGCGACGGGCGCCCCTGGCGCACCGCGCCGAGGTCGACATGCCCGAGATCACGCCCGCATCCGGCGGGGCCGAAGAAGATCTGGATCTGACGGTCCTGCTTCCCTGCTTCAACGAGCAGGAGGCCATCGGCCCCGTGGTCCGGGAGTTGCGCGACGCGCTTGCGGGATGGCCGGGCACGTGGGAGATCCTGGTCGTCGACGATGCTTCGACGGACGAGAGCGCCGCGCGCGCCGAAATCGCCGATGTCCGCGTCGTGCGCCGCGTCCAGAACGCCGGAGCCGGTGCCGCGCGCAAGACCGGCATCCGCGAGGCCCGCGGCCAGCTCATCGCGATGATCGACGCCGACGGAACCTACCCCGCAAAGCACCTGCCCGAGCTGCTCTCGCACTTCCCCGAGTGGGATCAGGTCAACGGCGCGCGCACCTCCGAGAAGGGGACGCTCCGCTGGCTGCGAACACCCGCCAAATGGGCCATCCGCAAGCTGGCCGAGTGGATCGCGGGGCGCCAGATCCCCGACCTGAACACCGGGATGAAGATCTTCAAACGCGATCAGATGAAGCACTATCTGTGGGCGATCCCGGACGGGTTTTCGTGCGTGTCGTCCATGACCTTGGCCTTCCTCTGCAACGGCCACGCCGTGCGCTGGGATCCGATCGAGTACCGCACCCGCATCGGTCAGTCGAAGTTCCATCCCGTGCGAGACGCCGCGAAGTACATGGCCACGGTCGTGCGCATCGTGATGTATTTCCGCCCGATGCGTGTCTTCCTGCCATTGGCATTGGCCGTGGCCGCAGGCGGCCTGGCCAAGGGCTTCTACTCCTGGAAGCTCTCGCCCCAGCACACGCTGCAGGAGTCGGACATCGTGATCCTGCTCGGCGCCGTGATGATCGGCGTGGTGGGCCTGCTGGCAGACCTGATCGTCGCGCAGCGCCGCGAGCTCCGTTGACGGACGCGGCCGCCCCCGGCCAGTACTACCTGAGCCGCGTTCAGGCCGAGCTGCCTCGCGTCCTGACCCTCGTGGACCGCGACCCGAGTTCGCCCACCTACGGCTGCTTCGACCGCAACTACTGGCACTACCGCACCCAGGACTTCCCGAGTGGGATGTACCAGGAGCTCGCACTGCCCCTGGCCCAGGCGGTCGCCCTCGAGTGGCCCGGAAACCGCTTTTACGGCGAGCCGCGTCTGCGGGAGCTGGCCTTGGCGGGAATCGACTTCGCCGCCCGCTCGGCCCACGCCGATGGCTCCTGCGACGACTACTTCCCCTATGAGCGCGCGCTCGGAGCGACAGCTTTCGCCGCGGCGGCCCACGCGGAGGCCCTGCGGCTGCTCGGGGACCGCGACCCCGCTCGCGTCGCCTACCTGCGACGGCGTTGCGATTGGCTGCTCGGCAGTGAAGAGTCGGGCCAGCTCACCAACCATCATGCACTCGTGGCCCTCGCCGCGGCGCGCACGGGCGCATGGCTCGATGACGCCGGGCTTCTCGAGCGTGCCCGCGCGCCCGTGGAACGCTGCCTCGCCTGGCAGCACGAAGAGGGATGGTTCCCGGAATACGAGGGTGCGGACCCGGCCTATCAGACCCTGACGCTCTCGTTTCTGGCGGAGGTGGCAGAGCTTCTCCCGTCGTCGGAGCTCGACGCCGCCCTCGATCGTGCGCTCGCATTCTGCGTTCACTTCCTCCACCCCGATGGGGCCTATGCCGGCGAGACGGGGAGCCGTAACAACGCGCAAGTCCTTCCGTCGGGCTTCGAGCGGCTGGCCGGACGTTCGGCCGAGGCACGCACGCTGGCCGACGGTTGGCTCGCCGGGGCAGAAGAAGGGAAGGCCGCCCACCCGGACGACGACCGGATCTTCTCGCACTGGATGCAGGACTTTCCGGCCGCGGCGCGCGCGCGAAGGGAGCGTGGCGATACGGGGCCCGAGCCGTTCGTGGCGGAGGCCAGCGATACAGTGTTCCCCGCTGCGGGTCTGCAGGTGATCCGCCGCGGCGAGTGGACTCTCACCGTCGCAACGGGGAAGGGTGGCGTCGTGCGCGCCCATCGCGGCTCGCGTCTCGTGGTGAACGACACGGGCCTCGTCGCGCGGGCGGGCAAGGAACGCTTCGTCATGCACCAGGTCGACCCCGCGTGCCGCACTGAGCGCGAAGGCGATGCCCTGGTGCTGCGCGGCGTCTTCCACCGCGCGCCGCGACACCTGGCGACGCCGCTGCGTCAGGTCGCCTTCCGCGGCCTGAACGCGACGATCGGCCGGGCTGCGCCCGGCCTCTTGCGTCGACTCCTGCAAGGGCTGCTGATCACCGGAAAGAAACCCGCACCCCTCCGCTTCGAGCGCCGCATCGATTGGGGCGGCGACGAGTTGGTGATCGAGGATCGCATCGACGCCACCGGTGCCGAGGGGCGTGGGCTGGATGGGCTTTGGGCGTCTACGGACGCGACGTCGATCTACGTGGCGACGTCGAATCTGTGGCAGGAAGCATCCCTTGAGCCGTGGGTCCGCCTGGACGATGCGGCCGAAACATTGCGTCGGGACGGCCACGCCACGATCCGTCGGACCTTTCGGTGACGCCTTCCGGGGCCGGCTTGCGGCGCGCGGCCTTGCTCGCCGTGTCGTTTGCGTTGTTGGTCTGGCTCTGGCACGACGTCGGCGGCGGGGCGCTTGCGAGCCTGTTGCGTGAGCTCGACGCAGCCTGGTTCGGGGCGGCGCTCTTCCTGTTCGTTCCGACCACACTGGTGACGGCGTGGCGGTGGCAGATCGTCGCCGCCGACACCCGTGTGCTCGGCCTGGGCGAGGCGCTCCGGATGGTGCTCGCCGCGTCGGCCGCGAACCTGTTCTTGCCCGCGAAGCTCGGCGACGTGGGGAAGGGAGCCTTCCTGGCAGAGGGTCCGGACGGCGGCGGACGGGCCGAGGGGCTCGCCTTGGCGCTGTTCGAGAAGCTGGCGGACGTGGCGGCCCTGGCGTTCTGGATGGTCGTCGCCTGCTTCTTCCTGCCCCCCGTCCGCGAGGCCGAGCAGATCGCCTTCGTGGTCGGCCTCGGCATCGTCTCGAGCTTCGGGATCCTCTGTCTCGTCCCGATCGGGGGTGGCTCGGCAGACGACGAATCCGACGAGGCGGGTGTGATCCGCCGGGCCTTTCGCGGAGTCGCGCTGCTGCGCGCCAACCCGCGGCGGTTCGCGCTCGTGCTCGCAAGTTCGCTTCTGCTCTGGGGGCTTCACCTGCTGCAGTTCCAGTGCGCAGCCTGGGCGGCCGCGTCCGACGCCGCGCCGGCCTTCCTCGCGAGTCGGATCCCGATGGCGATCTTCGTCGGGCTCCTGCCCATCTCGTTCGCGGGGGTCGGGACGCGCGACGCGGCGCTGCTCTATCTCCTCGGCCCCTTCCTGGGTGAGCCCGTCGCCCTCGCGCTCGGTGCGTTCGCGACGCTCCGCTACCTCGTCCCGGCGGCGGCCGGGATGCTCTCGATCAGTGGGTTCGGGCCCTCGCGCGCGGGGTAGCCGGGCCGGGGTGGGCCGAGGCGCACCACCCAGAACGGCCCGTGGTGGTAGAGCAGTCGCTCGCTCGGTGGCCGCACCAGGACGTAGGCGTCGCGCTCGGCGTGCAGGGCCTCACCGAGCGCGCTCGCAAAGGGCTCGGTGAACTTGCGAGCCCCGGGCTCATATCGGTGATCGTGGACCACAATCGCGTCGACGCCGAAGCGCTCGTACAACGTGTCCACCGTCTGCCAATCGAGCGCGTAGTGAGCCCGAAGAGAGGCTTCCAACCGCTCCGACACGCGCTCGTAGTAGCCGCGGTAGTAGGGGAGGGCGGTCTCCTTCGAGGCCAGGACGCTCCGCTTCGCGAGCAACGGGATCGCGTTGGCATCCTCCGGGTGGGCCGCGATCAGGGCGTCCTTCGGGAGCTTGGCCACGAAGCGGAGCATCTTGGTCCGCGCGCGGTACTCGGGTCGCTCGGCCTGGTCGAGGGTCTCGCGGAAGGTGTAAACGCCATCGAACAAGAGGAATGCCGCCGCTGCGACGAAGAGCCAGCGGGGACGGGAGAGGGCGGGAAATCGTGCGACGGCGATTTCGGCGGCTTTGCCCGCCAGGGCGGCGAGCCACATCAATACGAAGAGCGGCAGCGCGTAGCGCATGTACTTCACGGGAAGATGGAGCGCGAACAACGTGGCCCAGGCCGCAGCGTGGGCGAACATCCCGGTCCCGATCAGTGCCCAGGCCGTCCGGGGCATGAAGCGCGGCAACGCCCACACCGAGAGCAGGACCAGGATGGCGATCGAGAGCGAGGCCTTCTTCTCCACGCCGTAGCCGCCACGGCCGCTGCCGAGGTAGGTGTCGACGAGGCTCTGCCGAAAGAGGGTCGAGCGGCCGCGGTGTCCGAACTCCGCCATCGATTGGGCGTCGGCGCCGGTGATCTTGGGCCCGACGTCGTCGGGGACGGGCGTGGCATACGCAAAGAGGACCACCCCCACGGCCAGCGCAGCGAAGGCGGTGAGGGCAGGCCAGCCCTGCGGAAGGCGGCGCTCCCGGAGGATCGCAGGGCCGAGCACGACGGCGGAGGCCAGGCCCAGGTTGATGGCTGCAGGCGGGTAGAAGAGAGCCGATGCGAGGCCGGCGAGCCCCAGCAACCACGCACGCGACTCCAGCAAGCCGAGCAGGCCCAGAAGCAGCACCGGCGCCGCAAAGCTACGCGGCAGGCCGCCGTCGAGCCCACTGAGCAAGCGCACGGCCACCAGCGCGCCCACGACGCCCCCGACCCACGAGCCGGCGGCGGCGGCGCGTCCGACCCGCCAGCAGAGCCAGAAGAGGAGCGGCCCGAGCAGGAAGGGAATCGACTCGGCGGCTCTTTGCGGGTCGGCCAGCTGGACGGCGCCCCGCATGACGGCCTGGTAGCCGACGGGTGCGAAGATCGGGAGCGAGAAGAAGTCGGCGATGAAGTCGCCCGGGAAGAGGCTCGGGTCCGCGAAGCGCGCCGTCCACCATACGTGCTGGGACTGATCGCCGTCGAAGCGATGGAGGCTCAGCCAATCGGGAAGAAAGGCACCGATGGTGTGGATGACGGCCAGGGTCGCCACGAATGCGCGGGCCGGCCACTCCCGGCTTCCCCCGCGCAGGTCGGGCATGCGGCCGACCCTAGGCCTCGACGGTCCAGGTGTCTCCGGATTCGAGCAGCGCCTTCAGGTCGCCCGCGCCTCGTTCGGCCACGGCGTCGCGAACCTGCCCGGAGAGCAGGTCGTCGTAGGTCGCGCGCTCGACCTCGCGGAAGATGCCGACCGGGGTCGGGAACTCCGGCGGTGCGAGGCTCGCCAGGGCGAAGGCGTAGGAGACGCTCGGCGAGAAGTCGTCGTGGACCACCACGCCGGCTTCGCGCGGGTCCTGGTCGTCGGCCAGCGCCACGACCTGGGGTTTGCCGTCTTCGATCCGGATGCCACGGCGCTCGCCTGCCGCGCCGAACACCAAGGGCTCGCCGTGGACCAGCCGCAGGGCGAACTCGTCGCGCGTGTTCTTGTCCTCGACCTTGTCCCACTCGCCGTCGTTGTAGACCGGGCAGTTCTGCAGGATCTCGATGAAGGCTGTGCCCTTGTGGGCATGGGCACGGTGCAGCATCTCCTGGAGGTGCTTCGCGTCCACGTCGATCGTTCGCGCCACGAACGTCGCACCCGCGCCGAGGGCGAAGCTGATCGGGTCGATCGGGTGGTCGATGGAGCCCATGGGGGCCGACTTGGTCTTCATCCCCGGGCGCGAGGTCGGTGAGTACTGGCCCTTGGTCAGGCCGTAGACCCGGTTGTTGAAGAGCAGGATCTGCAGATCCACGTTGCGGCGGATCGTGTGCAGCATGTGGTTGCCGCCGATCGAGAGCCCGTCGCCGTCGCCGGTGATCACCCAGATGGAGAGCTCCGGCCGGCTCACCTTCATGCCCGTGGCGAAGGCCGGCGCGCGCCCGTGGATCGTGTGGAAGCCGTAGGTATTCATGTAGTAGGGGAAGCGGCTCGAACAACCGATCCCCGAGACGAACACCACGTCCTCGCGCGCGACCCCGAGCTCGGGCATCACCTTCTGCACGTTCGAGAGGACCGAATAGTCGCCGCACCCGGGGCACCAACGCACCTCCTGGTCCGAGACGAAATCCTTGCGCCGAAGGCCCGGCATCAGTGCGAACTCCCTGCCATCTCTGCGATGCGGCTGCGGATCTCTCCGACCTTGAACGGCTGGCCGTAGACCTTGGTGAGCGATTCGGCGGGCACGAGGAACTCGGCGCGCAGCAGGCGCGAGAGCTGCCCGAGGTTCAGCTCCGGAACGAGCACCTTCTCGAACTGCCCGAGCACGGCACCGAGGTTCGTCGGGAACGGGTTCAGGTGGCGCAGGTGCAGGTTCGACACCGGGATGCCCTCGCGGCGCGCGTCGTCACACGCCTCGGAGATGGCGCCGTGGGTCCCGCCCCAGCCGACGACGAGCAGCTTCCCATGGTCCGGGCCCGTGACCTCGACCTCGGGCAGGGCGCGCGCGATGCGGGCGATCTTCTCGGCGCGCAGACGCACCATGGTGTCGTGGTTCTGCGGATCGTAGGAAACGTTGCCGGTGCCGTCGGATTTCTCGATGCCGCCGATGCGATGCTCGAGGCCCGGTGTTCCGGGGATGGCCCAGGGGCGCGCGAGGGTCTCGGGGTTGCGGTCGTAGGGTAGGAACGTGTCGGGATCGTCGGCGTAGTGGACCTCGTCGCGCAGCAGCGTGTCGACGTCCGGGATGCGCCACGGCTCCGAGCTGGTCGCCAGGTAGCCATCTGACAGCATCACCACCGGCGTCATGTACCGGACCGCGAGCTGGAACGCTTCGAGTGCCGTGAAGAAACAATCGCCCGGGGTCGAGGCTGCGATGACCGGGAGCGGGCTGTCGCTGTTGCGGCCGTAGAGCGTGAGCAGCAGATCAGCCTGCTCGGTCTTGGTGGGCAGGCCCGTCGAGGGGCCGCCGCGCTGGATGTCGACCACCACCAGGGGGAGCTCGGCCATCACGGCGAGGCCCAGGGCTTCCTGCTTCAGGACGAAGCCCGGGCCGCTGGTCGTGCCAGCTCGTGGAGCACGTCGCTGGCCGGCGTGATCGGATAGGCCCCGAGGAACACGGGCTTGTCGAAGCGCTGCGACGCGGCGGCGATCCCCCATGCGACGGCCTGGTTGCCCGTGATGTTGCGGTAGAGACCCGGCTCGATCTTGGCCCGCGGCACCACGAAGGAGACCGGGAACAGCTCCGTCGTTTCGCCGAAGTGGTATCCGGTCTTGAGTGCGCGAGCGTTGGCGTCGCCGAGGACGCCCTTGAAGCGGCCGCCGATCCACTCGACCGTCGGTTCGATGGGCCGATCGTAGAGCCAATACATGAGGCCGAGGGCAAAGAAGTTCTTGCAACGGTCGGCGTCGCGCGAGGAGAGGTCGAGATCCTTCAGCGCCTCGCGGTTCAGATTCGTGACCGGGATCTCGACGAGTTGGAAGCGGTCGCGCAACTCTTCGAGCGGATCGCCCGTGTAGCCGGCGCGCTCGACGTTGCGCGCGGTGAACGCATCGTTGTTGACGATCACCATGCCGCCCGGTCGGACGTCCGCGATGTTGGCGCGCAGCGCCGCCGGGTTGAACGCGACGAGTACGTCGGGTTCGTCCGCCGGCGTGCGCACGTCGCGCGAAGAGAAGTGGATCTGGAACCCGGACACGCCGGCGAGGGTGCCGGCGGGCGCGCGGATCTCGGCGGGGAAATCGGGGAAGGTCGAGAGGTCGTTGCCGGCCTGGGCCGTGGCCTCGGTGAACTTCGAGCCAACGAGCTGCATCCCGTCCCCGGAATCACCCGTGAACCGGATGGCGACCCGGTCGATCTCTTCCACCGTCTTATTGGCCACCGAAGCGTGCCCCCGTGCCCCGAAGCCGAGCGGGGTCACACGAGCGGAGTCTATCCCTCCCTCCGGAGACCGAAAGGCCAAGGGAGGGCCTGAGGCCCCGTTTCCACCTCTCGTGGAAGCGCCCAAGCGGCACGGGCTTTCGCCCCGATCTGCCCGCTCGGTGCGCTCAAGTGAGGGGCCGTCTAGGCCGATACCCTGAGCATGTTCACCCCGATCGAGCAATCTGCATGGCCGGCGGCAGGGGAGGCGCGCGAGCTGCGCTTTTCCTTGAATGCGCCGGTCCTGTTCGGGCCGGACGAGACGCCCCGGGCGACGCGCGCGGCACTCGGCTGGCTTCCGGCGGGTTCGAGCGCGGTGGTGCGGCTCTGGCTGCGCCCCGATGGCGCGCCCCAGGCCGTGCGCGGCTTCGATCTGCCCGACCCGCCTCTCGGGCCCGCCGCCCGCGCCAGGGCCCTCGAGGCCGCCGAGCGCTTTCTCGCGGGCCTCGGCTTCCTGTTTCCTTCGCGGACGCCGGACCCGGATCCGGAACCCGACCCCGGCACCGCGGTCCGGGCCGACGTCCGCTTGACGAGATTCCGCCATCGCGGCCCCCGGGCCGTTTGACCCAGTTCCGCCGCTCCGGCCCCCGGGCCGAGGCGGCCGTCGGGGCGTTGCGCCCCTCAGGAAGGATCGAACCATGAGTCATCCCCAGCGCCTTGCCGCGTTCCTCGCCGTTCTGGCCATCGGCCTGCCTGGCTGCGCCAGCACGCCCGCAGCGACCCGCGAGGCGCAGCAGAGGGCCGCGAAGAACAATCTCAACGAGTTCGAGAAGGAAACGCGCAGCCGCGCCCACTACGACCTCGCCGTCGACCATCTGGCCCGCGGCCGGACGCCCTCGGCACTCCGTGAGTTCCTGTCCGCCGTCGACTATCGACCCGACGACCCGTGGATCCACCTCGGCCTCGGGGAGTGCTACCGGCGCAAGAGCCTCTATGACCAGGCCGAGGAGCACCTGCTCCGGGCCGCAGAGCTGAAGCCCCACTTCCAGACGGCCCAGCTGAACCTCTCGGCCCTGTATTCCCACATGAAGCGCTACGACGAGTCCGCCGAATGGGCCCAGAAGCTCGTGGAGGACCCGACCTACCCGGCGCCGTGGCGAGCCTTCAACAACCTCGGATGGGCCCACCTGCGGGCCGGGCGGGTCGAAGAGGCCCGGACGGCGCTCAGCAGCGCGCTCGAGTACGAGCCGAGCTTCTGGCCAGCGCACCTCAATCTTGGCATTCTGGAGTCCGAGGCGGGCAGCAAACTCGACGCGATCCAGCACTTCGAAGACGTCGTGGATCACAAGCCCGGCCCCTTCGCCGAGGCCGAGGCGCGCTACCGCATGGGTGAGCTGTACGTCTCCCTGGGCAACCGGGGCCTCGCCCTGGAACAGTTCACGACCGTGGCAGAGGGCCCGGTTGGGAGTAGCTCGTGGGCGAAGAAGTCTCAGGACTACATGAAGATCCTTCAGTAGCGGGGGGCGCCGCAGCCGCATCGACATCCGTCGGTGGCGTCGCGGACGCCGCGCTCGCCGCCGACGTGGACGCCGAGCCCATCGGGGCCTTCCTGTCGCGGCAGCGTCGCCTGCGCGGCATCAGCCTCGCCGAACTCGCGCGGATCACCTGCATCCCCCTGCGCTCCCTCGAGCGCTTGGAGTCGGGCGCCTTCGATGACGAACCCGACGGGTTCGCTCGCGGGTTCGTCCGCACCGTTGCCAGTGCCCTGGGCCTCGACCCCGACGACGCCGTGGCGCGGATGCTGCCCGAAGCCCGGCCCGGCCGACGCCGCCGCACCAACCCCTTGCCCGACCCCGGCCCGCGCGTCGGCCTCGTGCTCGGACTGTTGGCCATCGGGCTCGTGGCGGTCCTGCTGGTCGAGGGCCGAGCCGGTGCGCCTGACGCCACAGACGCGCCTGCCCAGCGCATCGTCCGTCGGGATTCCGTTCGGGAGCTGGCTCGCGCCGAAGGCCTGATCCCGCCCCGGGGCGCGAGCGAGATCGTGCCCTCGCCGGCTGGGGTGCGCCCCGCCGCGCCTTCTGCGCCGCCCGATGCCGCCCCGCCGCCCGTCGGTGCCAGCGCACCCTAGGCGCCCGCGATCGAGCTCGCGCCGCTACTCTCCGCAGGTGCGTACGCTTCGAACCGAAGCCTTGATCCTGCGTTCCGTGGACTTCGGTGAGTCCGACCGGATCGTCCACCTTCTCACTCCCCACACGGGTCGGCTCACGGCCATCGCCAAGGGTGCCAAGCGGAGCGTCAAACGCTTCGGCGGCACCCTCGACTTCTTCAATCACCTGCGCGTGCAGCTCGTGATGCCGCGCACGACCCAGATGGCGCGGCTCGAGCAGACCCGGTTGCTGCGGACCTTCGAAGGCCTGCGAACCCGGCCGCGAAGCTTCGCCCTCGGTTGCTACCTGCTCGAACTGCTCGACCGCCTGGCGCCCGAGGGCGGCGCCCCGCACGATCTCGAGCAGCTCTTCGGCTTCGCCCTCGAAACCCTGGGCACTCTCGAACACAGCGAGCCCGACCCGAGGCTGCGCATCCTGCTCGAACTGTGCACCCTCGACGCCCTGGGCCTGCGCCCCGAGCTGCGGCGTTGCGTCCGCTGCGGGGAAGAAGTCGCCGGCCCACGGGTGGGCTTCTCGGTCCCCGACGGCGGGCCGGTCTGCACGAAATGCCAGGCCGAGGGTCCCGGCGGGACCGATCTCCTGCCGATCCATCTCGGGACGCTGCGCGCGCTGGAGCACGGCGTTCGGCTGGGTCTCGAGCGTGCCGACCGGCTGGCGCTCTCACCCGCCGCCCTGGAGGAGGCGCGCCGGGTCGTGGGCCGCTTCGAACGCTTCCACGTCGGCGTGGAGCTGCGCAGTCAGCGCTTCATGGAGCAGGTCCTCCAAGAGCGTCCCCCGCCGCCGCCCCGCTCCGAACAAGGAGCCGCCTAGTTGTCCAAGAGCCCCATGATCCGGGCCCTCTACCGGGCACGGGATCTCCGGTCGCGTTCCATGTTCGACGCCATTCGTCGCTTCGCCCGAGGCCACGTTCTCGACGTCGGAGGCTGGGATTTCGTGGAAACCGCCGTCGGGCAGGGCGTGCAGTTCGACGCATGGACCGTCCTCGAGCCGAGCGATCGCTCGCCGGGCCAGAACGTCGACTCGCGCGTCCACCTCGTCCGCAGTGACGGTTGCCGGATGGGCATCGCGGACGGGAGCGTCGACACCGTTCTGTGTATTCAAGTGCTCGAACATGTCTTCGAACCCATCGAGATGGTCCGCGAGATCAGCCGGGTGTTGCGCCCGGGCGGTCATGCCGTCCTGCTCATCCCGCAGACGTCGACCACCCACCTCGCACCGGACTACCACGGCAACTTCAGCCGCTACTGGATCGAGCGCGTCATCGAGGAGGCCGGCCTGGAAGGCTCGGAGCACCAGGCACTCGGAGGTGTGTGGTCGTCGATGGCTTCCCACCTGGTCTATTTCTTCCTTCAGAGCGCTCGCTTCGGCGGCATGTCCGATGCAAGAATCCGCCGGCCGTGGTCGTTCTACCTGTTGTGGCCCTGGATGGCGCTGTTCGCCCTGGTGGCGCTGCCGATTGCCCTCTTCTTCAGCCTGGGAGACCTCGAGGAGGAGCCGAACAACCATCTGGTGGTGGTTCGGAAGCCTGGTTAGCTGGGTTGGGAGGTCGGCCGGCGGGTGGGTGTCGTTGCTCCGCTTCGCCTGCATGTGTGCCGGAGACGGCGTGGCCCTATTGCTCGCTTCGGGCATTGAGGTCCCTAGCGACTTAGGGCCCTCGGGGTTGGAGCGGGTTGGCGCTTGGTTCGGGTTCGGTGGGTTTGGGCTGCGCTGCGCAACGACACCCACCCGCCGGCTGCCGTCACCGCGCCTCGGCCCTTGCCAACGCAAACCCGTCACCGCGCCTCGTTCCATGCCAACGCAAACACGCCACTAGGCTGGAGGGGGGTGCCGCGCCGGAGTGGAGCGGACGAACCCGAGGTAGCAACCCGCGCTGCCACGCGGTGGGCACGCCGAGGGCCCGAGGCCGCGCTGGATCTCGTAGTTCGAAGGGAGCAAGAGGGCCATGTCCCTTCCGTCCGACCCGCGAGCGCAACGGAGCGCGGCACCCCCCTCCGGCCCCACCTCCCAAACCATTGACAGCGAAAGCCCGCCCGTGGATGCTCCCCCTTCCTCAGACCAGGAAAGACGAGTGATGACGGCCGATTCCGACGCCCCGACGCGATCCGTGCGCATGGAAGACCTCGTGTCTCTCTGCGCCCGACGAGGCTTCATCTTCGCCTCGAGCGAGATCTACGGCGGGATCAATGGCTTCTGGGACTACGGGCCCCTGGGTGTCGAACTCAAGAACAACCTGAAGGCGCGCTGGTGGCAGCGCATGGTGCGCGAGCGCGACGATGTCGAGGGCATCGACAGCTCGATCATCTGCCACCCCAAGACCTGGGAGGCCTCGGGCCACGTCGAGCACTTCAGCGACCCGATGGTCGACTGCAAGGCGTGCAAGAAGCGCTTCCGGGCCGACCAGCTCGAGGGCATCGGCAAGTGCAGCGAAGGCGGCGCCCACGACTTCACGGACCCGCGCAACTTCAACCTGATGTTGAAGACCTTCATCGGCGCCTCGGAAGAGGCCGCCGCAACGGCCTATCTGCGCGCCGAGACCTGCCAGTCGATCTTCACGGACTTCAAACGCGTCCGCGAGGCCGCGCGCCAGAAGCTTCCCTTCGGGATCGCACAGATCGGGAAAGCCTTCCGAAACGAGATCAACCCGCGCAACTTCACATTCCGTTCGCGTGAGTTCGAACAGGCGGAGCTCGAGTTCTTCGTGGCGCCGGCCGACCGCGAGAAGTGGTTCCAGTATTGGCTCGCAGAGCGCTTCGCCTTCCATCAGGAGATCGGGCTTCGCCCCGAGCATCTGCGCCAGCGCGACCACGAGCCCGACGAGCTGGCCCACTACTGCAATGCGGCGTGCGACGTCGAATATCTCTTCCCCTTCGGCTGGCAGGAGATCGAGGGCATCCACGATCGCGGCGATTGGGACCTCACGCGCCACACCGAATACGCGGGCAAGGATCTCTCCTACGTCGATGACCAGACGAAGGAGAAGTTCATCCCCCATGTCGTTGAAACCTCGGTCGGGATCGACCGCACGACCCTCGCGCTGCTCTGCGATGCCTACGCGGAAGAAGATCTCGAGGGGGGCGACCAGCGGACGGTGATGCGCTTCCACCCGGCGCTCGCGCCGATCAAGGCCGCCGTGCTGCCGTTGTCGAAAAAGCTCGCCGAGCCCGCCGAGAAGCTGGCGCGCGACCTGCGCAAGCGCATGAATGCCTACTTCGACGTGTCCGGAAACATCGGCAAGCGCTATCGGCGTCAGGACGAGGCGGGCACGCCGTTCTGTGTCACCTACGACTTCGACTCCGAGACCGATGGCCAGGTGACCGTGCGTGAGCGCGATTCGATGCGCCAGGATCGGATCCCGATCGAAGGCGTTGCGGCCTGGCTGGCCGAGCGCATCGAAGGCTGATGGCGGCGCGCAAGAAGAAGCCCGCCGCCCGACGCGCGACCGCGAGGTCGGTCTACTTCTTCGGTGCGGGCAAGGCCGACGGCCGTGCGGAGCTGCGCGACAGCCTCGGTGGCAAGGGCGCGAACCTCGCCGAGATGACGAACCTCGGCATCCCGGTTCCGCCGGGCTTCACCATCTCTACCGACGTGTGTGGCCGTTACAATGCCGGAGGGCGGCGCATCCCGCGCGACGTCTGGGAGCGTGTGCGTGCGGCTCTCGCGCGCATCGAGAAGACGATGGGTCTCCGCTTCGGTGACCCGTCCGAGCCCCTGCTCGTCTCCGTGCGCTCCGGGGCGCGTGTCTCGATGCCCGGCATGATGGACACCGTGCTGAACCTCGGCTTGAACGACCGCACCGTTCACGGACTCGCGCGAGGCGCCGAGGATCGCTTCGCCTGGGACAGCTACCGGCGCTTCGTCCAGATGTACGGCGACGTGGTGCTCGGCGTGCCCCGCGAGCGCTTCGAAGAGCACCTCGACGACCTCAAGCGCACCCGGGGCGTCCGCAACGACACCGAACTCAGCGGCGCCGACCTGCGCGCGCTGGTCGGCACCTACCTCGAAACCGTCGAGGCCCTCTCGGGCAAGCCCTTCCCCCAGGACCCGATGGTGCAGCTGCGCGGCGCCGTCGCGGCGGTGTTCGACTCGTGGCAGAACGATCGAGCGCGTCGCTATCGGCAGATGCAGGGGATCTCGTCGGAGTGGGGCACGGCGGTGAACGTCCAGGCCATGGTCTTTGGGAACATGGGCGACGACTGCGCCACGGGGGTCGCCTTCACGCGAAACCCCGCAACCGGTTCCCGCATGTTCTACGGCGAGTGGCTGAAGAACGCCCAGGGCGAAGACGTGGTCGCGGGCATCCGCACGCCCCAGCCCATCAACGACGACAACCGCTCGCCGGCGCAACAGGGCCTGCCGACCCTCGAGAGCGAGATGCCGGGCCCCTACAAGGAGCTGGTCCGCATCTACAAGCGGCTCGAGAAGCACTACCGCGACATGCAGGACATCGAGTTCACGATCCAACGCGGGAAGCTCTGGATGCTGCAAACGCGCGACGGCAAGCGGACCGTGCGCGCCGCCGTGAAGATCGCCGTCGACATGGCTCGCGAGCGGCTGATCACCTCGACCCGGACGCCGAGCGCAACGTCCTCGCCAAGGGGCTGCCCGCGTCACCCGGCGCCGCGACCGGGATCATCGTCCTGACCGCCGACGAGGCGGAGACGCGCGGCAAGGCCGGCCAGAAGGTCGTGCTCGTGCGGACGGAGACGTCGCCCGAGGACATCCATGGCATGGACGCCGCCGAGGGCATCCTGACCGCCCGGGGCGGCATGACCTCCCACGCGGCGGTGGTTGCGCGCGGCATGGGCAAGTGCTGTGTGGTCGGTTGCGGTGAGCTGCGCGTCGATCGCAAGGCCGGCGAGGTCCACCTCGGCGAGCACGTCCTCCGCGCCGGCGACCCGCTCACCCTCGACGGCAGCACGGGCGAGGTGATCTTGGGCACCGTGGCTACGGTGATGCCGGAGCTCGACCCGGAGTTCGGTCAGCTCATGCGCTGGGCGGATCGCCGCCGGACGCTCCGGGTCCGCACGAACGCCGACACCCCGAACGATGCCAAGGTGGCTCGCGAGTTCGGCGCCGAAGGGATCGGCCTCTGCCGAACCGAGCACATGTTCTTCGAGGCCGATCGCATCCTGGCCGTGCGCCAGATGATCCTGGCCGCAGACGTGGGCCAGCGGCTCGAGGCCCTCGAAAAGTTGCTGCCCATGCAGCGTGGCGACTTCGCAGGGATCTTCCGCGCCATGGAGGGCCTGCCGGTCACGATCCGCCTGCTCGACCCGCCCCTGCACGAGTTCCTGCCGCAGACCGAGGACGAGATGGCGGAGGTCGCGGGCAAGCTCGGGCGCAGCGTGCCCGAGGTCCGAGCGCGGATCGAAGGCTTGAACGAGTTCAACCCGATGCTCGGCCACCGCGGCTGCCGGCTCGGCATCACCTTCCCCGAGATCTACCGCATGCAGGTCCGTGCCATCGCCGAAGCGGCGTGCGAGGTCGCGGCCTCCGGGGTCGCGGTGAAGCCGGAGATCATGATCCCGCTCGTGGCACACGTCGGGGAGCTCGAGAAGCTGCGCGCGCTCTGCCAGGTAGAGATCCGTGCGGTCCAGGCCGAGCACGGCCGACGCTTCCGCTCGGCGATCGGCACCATGATCGAGGTGCCCCGTGCCGCGCTCGTTGCAGACGAGATCGCCCGCCACGCCGACTTCTTCTCCTTCGGCACCAACGACCTCACCCAGATGACCTATGCGCTCTCGCGCGACGACGCCGGGAAGTTCCTGCCCGACTACATCGAGCAGGGGATTCTCGAGGACGACCCCTTCGTCTCCATCGACGAGGAGGGCATCGGCGAGCTGATCCGGATCGGGGTCGAGAAGGGCCGGTCGAGCCACCCCAACCTCAAGGTCGGCATTTGCGGCGAGCACGGCGGCGACGCGAAATCCGTCGCCTTCTGTTCGCGCACCGGGCTCGACTACGTGTCCTGCTCTCCCTACCGTGTGCCTGTCGCACGGCTCGCGGCCGCCCAGGCCGCGATCGCTGCGGCGCCGGAAGCGGGCCACAAGAAGGTCTCCAAGTCGCCCAAGAAGAAGGCGAAGCGAAAGAGGAAGGGCCAATGATCCGCACCGGGCTCGCCATTGCCTTCGCCCTGCTGCTTTCCGGCTGCGGCATTCGCGGCTGGGTCGACGGCTTCTACGGGCCGCCCAAGGGGCCGCAGCCCGACGTCTCCCAGGGCGTCGAGGTCGTGGATCAACGCACGATCATCGAGTTCCAGACGCGAGCGCAGGCCTTCTACAGCCGGCTCTCCCGCCGCCGCTTCAACACCTTCGCCACCTACTCGGACGCCGTCCTGCGCGACCACTTCCTCAACAAGGAGGCGTTCTACGACTACTACGCCGACCTCGCCCACGACCTCGACCAGGTCGACTTCGAGCGCAACCGGGCGGTCATGGCGCAGGTCAAGGAGTTCGCCGTCGAGGGGCCGGGCCGCGCGCGGGTTGCCGTTCGGATGCGCGGTGACAACGGGTTGCCTCTCCGATTCTGGACGATCGTGCTCGAGCGCGAGGACGTCTGGGAGCGGGTCGACGGCGCGTGGTGGGTGGTGCCCGGCAAGCTCTGAGAAGCACGGGCTCACCCTGAGTGCTTCTTCTGAGTTTCACTCAGCGTGCGCCGCACCGATGGGATGCCCGGGGCGACCGAGGAACCTGACTCTCCCAAAAAGGGAAAAAGACTTCACTTCCGAGGCGGTGCCCCCGCTCACTGCGCAAGAACCTGCATTCGCCAAACTCCTTTTCGGACGCGCATTTCCGGGATGTCCTGCCTGCTAGCGCGGGCTGGCATGGGCCTTGCTCTCTCTTTCGTCGAGACGATGAGTCCCCACTTTTGAAAAGCCCGGTTCCTGAACGAGGAAGGGAGAGTCCAGGGAGAAATCAGCCGGCCCGGCCGGCGCCAAGGGACCGATGGCGGAGAGCCGGGCAACTGCCCGGACCAGGCCTCCGACCGACGGAACCTCCAAAATCCCGAAGACCCCCCCGACCGAGACGGGAACCATGCCTGGGATGGTGTGGTGCCGAGAAGCGCTCGAAAAGCAGACCCGTGGGATAGCGATGAAGTGCTGGTGGAGAAGATCCTCGCCGGCGACATCGAAGCCTTCAACCTCCTGTACGAAACCTACTTCCCCCGTGTGTACCGGTTCGCTCTGAAGCGGCTCGGGGACGCGGGCGAGGCCGAGGACGCCACCCAGGACGTGTTCATCACCGTCCACCGGGTGCTGGAAAGCTGGGCCGGCAACTCGTCCCTGCTCGTCTGGATCTTCGGGATCACGCGAAACACGGTGAATCGCCGGTTCCGCAAGCCCCGCCCCCGGCTCGACTCGGTCGAGGATGCGGCCACCGAGGTTCCGTCCAAGGAGCCCTGGGCCGACGAGATCGTCGAGGCCCGGCAGGTGCTCGAGCGCTGTGACGAGGTGATCTCCGAGCGCCTGACCCCGCTCCAGCGCCGGATCTTCCACCTGAAGCATCTTCGCCACCAGCCCATCAAGTCCATCGCCGAGGCCCTGGGCAAGTCCGAGGATGCCATCAAGGCGAACCTGTACCGAATGCGGAACTCCCTACTCGCTGGCGCGCCGGGGCTCAGAGCCCTAGTCCGGAGCTGACCGAGAAACATCCCCCAGGGGAGTTTTTCTGAGTCTGCTCCAATAATTCCAAGAATCAGTCCGATTTCGCGCCACTATCGACGCTGACCCGTCACTTACCCATGGAGAGGGGGGGTCGACCTAGATCCCCATTTTCCGAAAGCCTGCACTGGGAAGGGGCCACGCTGGGAGTCCGCGTTGGCCACCGCGAGCTGCGCCCGTACAAAATCCAAGCTGCCCGTCCGTCAAGCCGAGGATGCCAAACTCCTCGAGGCGCTCCGTTCTGGACGCCAGGACGCCTTCGACTCGCTATATCAACGCTACTTCCAGCGCCTGTACAACTTCTCGTACCTGCGGTTACGCAACCACGCTGACGCCGAAGAAGTCGTTCAAGAGACATTCACTGCGGTCTTCCGTTGCATCGACAGCTACAAGGGGCGGTCGACTTTGTCGTCTTGGATGTATGGCATCGCGAAGAACACGATCAACAACCAGATCCGGCGCATGCGCACGGAAGAGGCCCGGATCGACCGCGTCGAGGCCCAGGGGTTGGCGCCCACCGAGTCGCTCTCCACGGGCACGCCGGAAGATCAGCTCTTGTTGCGCCGCTACATCGACGCGATCGGCGAGAAACTCTCGCACGTCGCTCCGTGGCAGGTGGACGTGTTCGAGTTGCGGCACATGCAGAACCTGTCGATCCAGGAGATCTCCGAACAGACGTCGCGATCGAGCGACGCGATCCGGTCGAGTCTCTATCGAATCAAGCGGCTCTTGACGGAGTCGGCCGAAACGAGCGGAACCATCTCCGGGATCGATGCGGAGAAGGCCTGGAGTTGACCGCGTGAAGAGAGCCTCGAGTTCCACCCCGAGCCTGGATGGGGATCAACACGCCGAGATGAGCACCAAGTTGAAAATGGAAGAAATCGAAGAATTGGCCGCCGACGTAAGCGCAGAAGAACTCCGGGAGTTCCTCGCGGCGGACGGCCTCGATGTGCCCTTCGACCCCGAGTTCAAGGAGCGGCTCCGCGAGCAGCTCTGGAGCCTCGTGCACAACCGCCTGGGGCCCCGCTAGCCCAGGCGACCCGGCCCGCGCGTGCGGGCCGCCGCCGCCGCGTTGCCGTCGCCCGAGAGGGCGATTAGCCTCCGCCGCGTGTTTCCCCGCCGTCCTCCCCAACGTTCTCCCGAAGCCGGGCAAAGGCCCGGCGCCTGATGGTCGCCGCCCCGCCCCTCGGCATCGAGCGCAGCGCGCTTCCAGCCATCACGACTCGCGTGCTGAACCGTGGCAACTCGCGCAACCCGGACGTCTTCCTCGTCGAAGTCGAGGACCGCGAGATCGTGGTGAAGGATTTCGCGCCGCGCAGTGCCCTCGTGCGGGCGACTCTTGGCCGCTGGCTCACGGCCCGCGAGGCGGCGGCGTACCGCTGGCTCGAGGGGCACCCGGCCGTCCCGAGCTTTCTCGGCTCCATCGACCCGCTCGCCTTCGCTCTCGAGTTCCGCCCCGGGCGACGCGTCTCGCGGCATCTCCTCGACGACGCGGGGCCGGACTTCATCGCATCGCTCGCGCGGGCCGTGGACGAACTCCACACCCGCGGGCTCGTCCACCTCGACCTCGGCCATCGCAGCAACGTCCTGGTGGATGATCGTGGCGAGCCCGTCTTGATCGACTTCGCTTCGGCGCTGTGGTTCCGGCCGGGTGGCCTCGCGGCGCGCCTGTGCTTGCCGGCCTTGGTGGGCTACGACCAACGCGCGGTCGCCAAGTACCGCGAGAAGCTGGAGCGTCAGCGCTCGTTGCGCGCCGAGGGCCAGCTCTAGGCGCGCTCGGGCGGCGGCCCTTCGGCCGAAGGTCGCAAGGACAGCCGGCCGACGTAGTGGCGGAAGGTCTCGAGGGTCAGGCGTGAGTCCGCGAGAGCGCGATGGGGCACGTTGCCCTCCACCAAACCCGCCTGGGTGGCGGCCTGCCGCAGCGAGAGGGCCGAGACGGTTTCGCCGGCCACGAGCGACCACGCATAGAAGAGTGTCGCCAGGTCGATCACGTGATAGTCGAACGGGTAGGGTATCCCGCAGGCCTTGTAGGCCTTCTCGACGAATTGCACGTCCATTCGCACGTTCTGGCCCGCCGGCACGACCTTCTTGCCCTTGGGCAACAACGCGCTGAGCTCGGTGAGGGCCTGCCGGACCGGGACGGACTCGCGAGCCCAGACCTCGGCGTCGTAGCCCTGGATCTCGGCGGCCTCGGGCGTGATGCGCTCGGGCCGAGCGCGGACCTTCCACTCGGCCTGGGCGATCTCGACCAGGCGGTAGTCCGTGACGATGGCGCCGATTTCGGTGATGTCGTGGGCCTCGGAGTCGAGGCCGCCGAACTCGCAATCGATGAACAGGAAGGCGAAGTCGGGCATGGTGCGGTCGGGCTCCGAGCGGGTGGCCAGTGCCCGGGCCGTGGGCCGAGAACAAGTCAGATGTGCTCGGGCCGTGCCCACGCTGGCCGAGCGCGGCAGAAGTGGTGCTCCCAACGGGAATCGAACCCGTGTTTGAGCCTTGAGAGGGCCCCGTCCTAGGCCGCTAGACGATGGGAGCACGGGCTGAAAAGCCGGCGCAAGCTAGCGCCGAAGCAGGGCGGTGGCAACGCGCAGGCCCAGCGCCGAAGCAGGGCGGTGGCAACGCGCGGGCCGAAGCGAAGGGCCGGTGGTCACGGCGTTTCGACGGCCCTAACGCGTGAAGCGGTCGGCCGGCTGCTCGGGGAGCAACGCCAGCCCGTGGGCGGCACGGAAGTGGTTCTCGGTGCGGATTGCCGCCTCGAGGGATGGGGCCCAGGCGCGCGCTTCGGCAAGGGCGGCCTCCACGCGAGCGGGGTCACCCTGGCTGAGGGCCCAACGCGCCCTCAGCATCGCGACTTCGGGGTTGCCGGGAAGCAGTTTCGCGGCCACGGTCAAAGGCCGATCTGCCCGCTCGGGCGAGCCCGCGTCGAGAGCGACGCGCGCAGCTTCGAGGTGGGGTTCGGCGCGGGCGGCGCGCTCGCGTCGATCGGCCTCGTGGAACGCACGCGAGAGCGGCTCGTCGCCGGTGGCTTCGGCCAGGCGCGCCAGGGTGAGGTTCACACCGGGGATCCGTCGGCCCTCGCTCGTTTCGCGATAGCGGCGCAGTGCCGCGAGGGTGTCGGCCAGGCCCGGCCCGCTCTCGCCAGCCCGCAAGGCGCGCTTGGCCTCGTACCAGACGAGGCGCGGGAAGCGCGGCCGTTCGGCCGCGGGGATGCGTTCGATCATCCGCAAGGCGCGCTCCGGGGCCACGTAATCGAAGGCGCGAGCCGCGTCGTAGGCATCCTGGGCGGACGCGCTGCGGGCATGCGCGGCGGCGAACGCTTCGCCCGCCCGGGCGAAGTCGCGCCGCCGTGTGGCGTGATGGCGCCCGAGGATTCGCCAGGGCTCAGGCCGCCCGGGGTCGGCTTCGGCGAGGGCGAGCAGCGCCGCCGCACTCGCCGTCCGCGCCGCCGGATCGAACAGGCCCGCTTCGGCACGCAGGAGCCTTGCGTCGTAGTCATCGAGCCCCGCGCCGAGCTGGGTGAGGAGTCGTTCGATCTTGTGCGTCGGGCGCGGCTCGCTGCCGGCGGCCATCGAGTCGAGGATGTGGCGTGCGATTGCGTGGGTGGAAACCGGTTGGGCGAGCGGCGGGAGCACGGGGGCTGCGAGCGGAAGTTCCGACTCGATGCCCTCCCAGTTGAGGCCCTTCCACTCGAGCTGGCGCGGAATGCGCGTCTCGATGTAGGCGTTGTCATCGGTGTTGCGAGCGCCGCCGGCGAGGGTGGTGAAATCTTCGGCGCGCCCTTCGAAGCGAGCGAGGATTGCCTCGGCCTCGGCGAGGCCGTGGTGGGCCAGGTGGGCGGCGAGGGGGGCGTGACCCAGTCGCTCGCGAATCTGTGCGGGGTCGAGCGCTCCGGGCTCGCGCATCCCGAGCAGCAGGAATGCCGAGCGGTCGTGGCTCGCCGAGACGTCGGCCACCATCGCGCCCGGGAAGACGCGCCCGAAGCTCGCGACGAGAGCGAGGAAGGCTTCGCGATCCGTGCGGAACCCGTTCACCCAGACCGCGAAGGCCCCGCCCGGTCGCAGGGCATCCCGTGCGAGGGAGAAGTACTCCTCGGTGAACAGGTTGGCCGCTCCGATCAACCAGGGATGGCTCGGTTGCGATGCGATCACGTCCCAGCCCGGGGCGTTGGAGTGGCGTGCGCGCAGCAATACGTTTCGGCCGTCGTTTGTATGGAGCGTGACGCGCGGGTCTTCGAGTGGGTTCGCGCGCCCGGCGTGAAGCACTCCCATGGCCTGTACGACGCCGGGCTCGAGCTCCACCACCTCGATCTTGGGCACGGGGGTTCGCAGCAGGGTTTCGACCGTGCTGCCCGCGCCCAGGCCGATCACGAGGGCGCGCTCGGGTCGCTCGGCCACGAGGTACGGCACGGCGCCGAGCAAGCTCGTCGCGGCCGGGCTATAGGGCGGGCCCAGGTTCACGGCGGCCTCGGGCAGTCCGTTCGTGCGGAGCCGGCGCGAGCCCAGCTCGTCGCTGACCGTGACGATGGCGTTTCGCCCTTCGCGGACGAAGATCTGCTTCGAGGATCGCTCGGCCAGTGCGGCCCGATAGGCGGGGAGTGTCTCGGCGTCGACATTGCGCCCGGCCACTGCCAGCTCCGCGTGCACGCCGTTGTAGCCGAACGCCACCAGCACGAAGCCCGCCGCGGCGGCGCCGAGGGACGGCATGCGGCCCGGCCCGCGCGTGGCCTGGAACCCCAGCAACACGGTGGTCGCAAGGCCGAGGTCGACGAGAATGAGTGCATGGAGGGTGCGGTCCATCCCCAGGGTGGGGATCGCCCAGAACCCGACGAGCAGACTCGACACGATGCTGCCGGCGGTGTTGACCGAGATGGCGCGGCCCATGCCCTCGCCCACGTTCTCGGCGCGGTCGGTGTAGATGCGGATGAGGATCGGGAACGCCGCACCAAAGAGCGCCGTTGGCACGAGCACGATGGGGAGGACCAGCAAGAAGAGCAGGTGGACTGCATCGCTCCCGGTTGCGGCGGCGGCCAGACGAGCGTGGGCCCAAGGCAGGTAGGGCACCGCGACGATGCCGACGGCCACCGCCACGCCGGCTCCCACATGGAGCAGGCCAAAGGCGCGTGGCAGGTCGCGCAGCCGGTCGACGAAGGGTGCAACGGCGGCACTGCCCAGCGCGATGCCGGCCAGGTAGGCCGCCAGCACGGCGGAGAACCCGTAGACCGTCCCTTCCATCACGATCCCGAAGACCTTCGACCAGACGATCTCGTAGCCGATGGCCACGAAGCCCGAGATGGCAAAGAAGGCGAGGAAGGCGGCGCGGTGATCGAGTGGGTTGGACGCCGGGCGCGGCATGGCCTGCTCGGGCTGCATCCGTGCGGCGGCCGGTGCGGAGCCGACGAGAGCCACGGCCGCAGCTCCGACCGCCAGGTTCAGCGCCGCACCGAGTTGGACCGAGGCGGTGAGGCCGATGCCGGGCAAGAGCCAGAAGCCACAGAGGTAGGCACCGACCACGGCGCCGAGCGTGTTCGCCGCATAGAGCACCGCGCTCCAGCGCCCAAGCGTCGCGTCGTCCCCCACCACGCCACGCGCCACCACGGGCAGGGTCGCGCCCATGGCAATGGTCGGTGGCAACAGAACGACCGCAGTGCCCGCGAGGCGCAAGACCGCTGTCAGGCCAGGGCCGGGGTCGCCCCCGAGAAGGCCGTAGAGGCCGGGCAGGGCGTGCAACAACGGGAGAGAAAGGAGGGCCCACACCCCGATCCCCATTTCCAGCAAGCCATACACGCGCAACGGTCGCTCGACCCGGCCGAGCCGTCGGGCGGCCCACCAGTTGCCGAGCGCCATTCCGGTGAAGAAGATCGCGAGCACGCTACCGATGGCTTCGCTGGTCGTGCCAAAGACGAAGCCGAGCAGCCGGGTCCAGAGCACCTGATACACCAGGGCCGTGAGCCCGGAGAAGAGCAGGGCGGCTGTGACGACGGCGCGTTTCATCTCCTGAGTCATCGGGGGTGGCAACCGGAAAGTTAAATGCAAAACCGGCTGCTCGGGTTCCGGTCTGCCGATCGATGAGCTGCCCGCTGCCTCACCGTGGGCCGCGAAAGCCCAGCCCCCTGGCCCGCGCTGGGCTGGCCGAAGTGACGAGAATCGTCGGCGCGGAACGCCGCAGATCGTCACTTGGGGCTACGGAAGCCACTCCGGTTGCCGATGAAACAAGGGTGCAGGTAAGCGTCGAACTCTGCGCCGTTCGGGGAGAGAGCCGAACCCTCGAAAAACTCTTTGCGGTTCTGGCACGCGGGTTGCTTTGCCCACGAAGTGTATTCGGGATTCGAGCGTTGGGGCCCAGACGGGCCGTCCCCCCGAGCACGGTGCTCATGGGTCTGACGCGCGGAGTTCGAAGCAAGGAGAGAAACATCATGATGAAGCTTCCTGCGAAGCGAACTGGCGGTTTCACGCTGATCGAGCTCATGATCGTCGTGGCGATCATCGGCATCCTGGCGGCCATCGCCATTCCCAACTTCCTGCGTTTCCAGCTGCGCTCGCGTAGCACCGAAGGTCGCATCAACATTGCTGCGATCCGGACGGCGGAAGAGGCCTTCACGGCCGAGTTCAACCAGTACCAGAGTGCCCTTCTTTCGCCGGCTTCGCTGCCGACCGACACGAAGGTCGCGTTCTCGGACACCGGTAACGCCGGGTCGAACTTCGACACGATCGGCTGGCGGCCCGAGGGTCAGGTGTACTTCCAGTATGGCGTGTCCACGGGCTGCTCCGGGCAGTGCTACTTCGTCGGCGCCAATGCGGACATCGACAACAACGGCGACCTGCAGAACTGGGGCTACCACGCTCCGCAGTTCGTGTTCGACGTGAACGGCAACGTGGTCTCCAGCACCGCTTCGCCGGCACCGCCGATCTCCGACTGCGCCGCCGCTGACGTGATGAACAACGTCACGGGTGCCTGCGACGTTCAGGACGGCAACAGCGTCTTCTAAGACGGCTGTCATAGGTTGAGAGCCGGGGTCTTCGGACCCCGGCTCTTCGCATGACGGAGCCAACTACGGTGATTCAGGATAAAGGGGAGAGGGCGACACGATGACGAGCAACAACCGGAGCGATGGTTTCACGCTGATCGAGCTGATGATCGTCGTCGCGATCATCGGGATCTTGGCAACCGTCGCGATCCCGAACTTCAAGGACTACCAGTACCGTTCGAGGCGCTCCGAAGGCTTCACCAACCTTTCCGCGCTGGCCAAATCCCAGCGCGCCTATTCCGCAGAATACAATCGCTATGTCGGCGCGGCACCGTCGCCCGTCAACCCGCTGACCATGGACCCGGTTCCGTGGCTGGGTGGCGTGACGCCGGGCTTCGCGTCCCTGGGCTGGCGCCCTGAAGGCGACGTCCTCTTTCGCTACGACACCAACGCCTCCGACATCGACGCGGCCTGCTGCGTTGGCTGCTTCACCGCGACGGGCTACTCCGACATCGATGGGAACGGCCTCGTCGCTGCCGTCATGTTCGTGAGCCCGAGCATCACGGATCTGGCAGTTCCGCCCTCGACCTGCAGCTCGAGCATTCTCGCCGGGACGGTGCTGCCGCCCGTCAATCAGGGTGGGGTTCCGATCTACGACACGGTCGCGGTGGCGGGAGGAGCGGGGCGCTACTAGGAGGCGCCCCCCGGTTGGCGGTCGAACCGCCCGGAGCTTTTCGAGGGGAAAGTTACGATGATCGATCGAATTGCTTGCGTTCTCGCCGTGGCACTCCTGGCCACGGGCGTGGACCGGATCCACGCAGAGATCCCGAGCACCCCGAAGTCCGCCAAGGGTGAGGCCTTCGTTCCGCAGCCTCAGCTGGCCAAGATCGCTTCGCTCGGCTTCGACTCGCTGGCCTCCGACTACTACTGGCTCCAAGCCATCCAGCTCGTCGGCGGTGCCGTCGAGGACCCTTCCGCCCACGGCTACACGATCGGCCGGCTCGTCGACATCGTCACACAGCTCAACCCTCACGTCGGACACCCCTACCGCTTCGCTGCGATCTGGATGACCGGCAGCGAGAACGACGTGCGTTTCGCGAACGAGCTCCTCGAGCGGGCCATCGAGAACCACCCGAGCGACTGGCGGAACTACTTCTACAAAGGCTTCAACCACTTCTACTACCTGGCCGAGTATCCCGAGGCAGCCGACGAGCTCGAAGCGGCGGCCGGGATTGCCGGCTCCCCGGCCTATCTGAAGCGCCTGGTGCCGCGCCTGCGCTCCCAGAGCGAGGGCCTGGAGGTGGCTGCCGCGATGTTGAGCGAGCTGCACCGCAGCGCGCCGGGGCCTGCCGCACGGGTCGAGTATGAGAAGGCCCTCGACGAGATCGAGACCGAGCGCCGCGCGCGGATGCTCGATGACGCGCGCGAGAGGTTCAAGAAACGACACGGGCGTGACATCGAACAGGTCGAAGAGCTGGCGGTCGGCCCGAAGCGTGTGCTGAGGGAGCTGCCGCCCGAGATCCACGGTTGGGAATGGATGCTCGACAACCGGACCGGAGAGATCGTCTCCAGCTACTACAAGGCGCGATACCAGGTGCATCAGCATCATCGGCCGGGCCTGTTCACGCCGTCGGCGAAGACGGCAAAAACGAACGTTCGAGAGGGAAGCGAGCAATGACAACGGAAGGCCGGGAAGTCGTCCGGGTCGAGGGCCTCGTCAAGGAGTTCCGACCAGGGCTGGGTCTGCGCGCCAAGCGGGTGCTCGACGGCATCACCTTCAGCGTGCAGGAGAACGAAATCTTCGGACTCGTCGGGCCGAACGGCGCGGGCAAGACCACGATGCTGAAGACGCTGATGGGTCTCATCCGTCCGACGGCAGGCACGGCCAGCATCCTGGGCCACGACATCCAGGAGTCGGGCTTCCGAAAGCACGTGGGCTTCCTTCCGGAGGTCTCGTACTTCTACGACTACCTGACCGGCGTCGAGTTCCTCGACTTCTACGCCAAGCTGTCGGGCGTCCCGCGCGCCGATCGGCCCGAGCGGATCGCGACGCTGCTCGGCTGGGTGGGCCTCTCCCACGCCGGCGATGCGCGCCTCCGTACCTACTCGAAGGGCATGCTGCAGCGCGCGGGCATCGCCCAGGCGTTGATCCACGACCCGCAGATCGTGTTCCTCGACGAGCCCATGAGCGGACTCGACCCGCTGGGACGCAAGGAGATCCGCGATCTGATCCTGCGGCTGCGCTCCGACGGCAAGACCGTCTTCATGAACACCCACATCCTGTCCGACGTCGAGATGGTGTGCGATCGCGTGGCCATCATCGTCGAGGGCAAGATCCGCTACGAAGGCCAGATCGAACACTTCATCTCTTCGGATCAGCAGAGGGCCGACGTCGTGCTGGCGAACGTGTCGGCGGAGCTGGCCTCGACCCTCGAAGAGCGCTTCCGGGCAGAGCTGCGAGACCATGGCCAGCAGGTCGAAGCCCGCGTTCCGGAGAAGATCGTGAGCGATCTGCTGCGTGCGTGTCTCGAGGCGGGCGCTCAGGTTCTTTCGGTGACTCCGGTCCGCGTCTCGCTGGAATCGATCTTCCTGGAAACCGTCGAAGAGACGACACACGCGCGCGAACAGGAGGGCCTGTGATGTTCGGCCGCATCGCGACCATCGCGAACAACACCGTGCGAGAAGCCGTGCGGAACAAGGTCCTCTACGCCCTGGTGTTCTTCGCCGTCCTGCTGATCGGCGTGGGCGTGCTGCTCTCGACGCTCTCCTACGTCGAACAGGAGCGCATCATCCAGGACGTCGGGCTCTCGGCGATCCGGCTCTTCTCGGCGCTGATCTCGATCTTCCTCGGTGTGGGTCTGATCCACAAGGAAGTGGACCGGCGCACGATCTACACGATCGTCACGAAGTCGGTGGCCCGCTGGGAGTTCCTGATCGGCAAGTACCTGGGCCTCGTGGCGACGGTCTGGATGCAGGTCATCGTGATGAGCGTGGCCTTCCTGGCCGTCTCCTACCTGACCGGCGCGCCGATCCACGCCCAGCACTTCTATGCCCTGCTGCTGACGGCGGGGGAGGTGGCGATGCTCGTTGCGATCGCGACGTTCTTCTCCGCCTTCACCACGCCGATGCTGGCCTCGTTCTTTACGGGCGGTTTCTATGTCGTGGGCCATCTGACGCGCGACCTGAAGCAGCTCGGTAGCCAATCCGACGTCGAGTCGGTGAAGACGGCGGCGAACGTCCTCTACCGGCTCTTGCCCGACCTCGAGAGCTTCAACCTCACCGTCGAGGCGCTCCACGGCTTGCCGGTCACACCCGCCGAGGTGTGGTTTCCGCTGCTCTACGGCCTGGCCTACATCTCGGTCGTGCTGCTGCTCGGCTCCGTCGTCTTCCACTTCAAGGATTTCCGTTAGACGCCAGGGGGCTCGGCCTCTCTCCGTCCGATAGATTCCAAGCATGTCGGGGGAGACCGTTCGATGCAGCCCGTAGTCGAACCCACGGGGTTCGTGCTCGGCGTCGCGCTGGGGCTCGGCCTGCTGGTCGGCTCGTTCCTGAACGTGGTGGTGTACCGGCTGCCGCGGGGCGAATCCATCGTCCATCCGGGCTCCCACTGCCCTGGGTGCGATGCGGCGATCCGGCCCTGGGACAACATCCCCGTGCTGTCGTGGCTGCTTCTCCGGGGGCGTTGTCGCGATTGCGGTTCGGGGATCTCGCTGCGCTACCCGGCCGTCGAAGCGGTGACGGGCCTGGCGTTCGCTGCCGTGGCGTGGCGCTACGGGCTCTCGGTCGAGACGCTGCTCTTCCTGGTCTTCGCGGCGGGCCTCGTCACCGCGGCGCTCATCGACTTCGACCACCAGATCATTCCCGACGAGATCTCGCTGGGCGGTCTCCTCCTCGGGCTCGTGGCCATGCCCTGGCTTGCGTGGCGCGGCGGCGCCGCGCTCTCGGAAGCACTTCGGCCCTCGCTGGTGGGCGCACTCCTCGGCGGCGGCTTGCTCTGGACCGTGGGCTTTCTGCACGCACGCGTCTCCGTGGCGGTCGGTCGTGAGTTCCCGCACTGGCCGGGGGAGGGCGAGTCGCTCCCGCGGCCGGCAAGCCTCGACTACTGGACCTGGTTCCCCGGTATGGGGTTCGGCGACGTGAAGCTGCTCGCGGCGATCGGGGCCTTCCTCGGCCCGGCGGGTGTCCTCGAGACGATCTTCGCCGCGTGCTTCCTGGGGCTCCTGCTCGGCTTCGCCACCGCAGCGGTCACGCGGAGCTGGACCATGCCCTTCGGCTTCGGCCCGGCCATCGCCCTGGGTGCCTTGCTGGTGCTGCTCTCGCCGATCCACTTCCTCGCTTGGGGCTGAGGCGGGCCGCGACACTTCCTCTCCTGGGGCTGAGGCGGGCTGCAACACTTCCTCGCTTGGGGTTGAGGCGTGTCGCACGCCGGCAAGAAGGGGCCTCAACCCCGCCTCTTTCCGAGCCGATGAAGGATGGATGCGGGAGGGGTGCGCGCTAATGGGGAGCTGGGTCTTGCGGAGGGCGGCCGTCGGCCTGGTGGTGATGGCGATGCTGTCCCTCGGATCGCTGTCCCTCGGATGCAACCGCATCGACCACGAGCGCGTGGCCGACGCCGCGCAGGCGACCGGGCCGAACGTCGTCCTCGTCACCATCGACACACTGCGCGCCGACCACGTGGGTGCATACGGTGCCGAGTTCGCACGCACGCCCGTGCTCGATGGGCTCGCCGCAGCGGGCGCTCGGTTCGAGACGGCCATCGCCGCGACCCCGATCACTCTGCCGTCGCACGCAACCCTGCTGACCGGGGTCTGGCCGCCGCGTCACGGCGTGCGACACAACGGGACATTTCGGCTCGACGAATCGCTTCCCACTCTCGCCGAGCAGTTTCAGAAGGCCGGCTACGCCACCGGTGCCGTGGTGGGCGCCGTCGTGCTACGCGGCCGCTATGGGATCGGCCGTGGATTCGACGAGTACAACGACGATGTCGGCACCCGCAAGGCGGGCAACGTGGGCTTCGTCGAGCGGACCGCCACCGAGGTGACCGACGGAGCCCTCGCCTGGCTTGCATCTCTCGGCGACAAGCCGTTCTTCCTCTGGGTGCACTACTACGACCCGCATCACGACCACCGAGCACCGCCGACCTTCGCGGCCCGCTTCCCCGACCGGCCCTACGATGCCGAGATCGCCTACGTGGACCACGAGGTCGGACGCCTGCGGTCCGCGCTCGAGGCCCAGGGCCGCGACGCCTCGACCGTCTGGGCGGTGACTTCGGACCACGGCGAGAGCCTCGGGGAGCACGGCGAAACCTCACACGGGCTGACGCTCTACGACGGAGCCCTCCGCGTGCCTTTCGTGCTTTCGGGCCCGGGTGTCCCGCCGGGGCGCGAGGTTTCCGGGGTGGTGCGGGCCGTCGACGTCACGCCGACACTTCTTTCTCTCGCGGGTCTGCCGAGCCTTTCGGACACGGATGGGGCGGACCTCGTGCCGCTGCTCGCCGTCGGCGCGGCGCCGTCCCCGCACTGGGCCTATGCCGAGACCCTCATCCCCGAACTCGACTTCGGGTGGGCTCCGCTCCATGCGGTCCGCACCGCAACGGAGCTCTACGTGCGGGCTCCGCGGCCCGAGCTCTACCGCATCGCGGATGACCCGGGTCAGGAACGCGATCTGTCCGGCTCCCCCGATGTGGCGCCGCGGGTTTCCGAACTCGACGCGCGGATCGAAGCGATCCTCGCCGCGGGTGGGGTCGCCGCACGGCTGGAGCTGCCGGCCGAGGAACGCGCGCGACTCCAGGCCCTGGGCTACGCGCTGCCCGAGGAGACCGTCGTCGCCACCGGGCTCGACCCGAAGGACGGCATCCGCCATCACGCCCTGGTCCAGGAAGGCGCGAACGCCATGATGGAGCAGCGCTACGGCGATGCGGAGGTGGCGCTGCGCGAGTTCCTCGTGCATGCGCCCGCGAGCGCGCGGGCACATGGCTTGCTGGCATCTTCGCTGCTCTACTCGGGGCGGGCCGCGGAAGCCCTCGAACATGCCGACCGCGCCGTCGCACTCGACCCGACGGCGGCGCAGCGTTACACCGTCCGCGCCGAGGTGCGCATCGTCGTGGGGGACCGTGCCGGGGCCCGCGCCGACTTCGAGCGGGCGGCGCAGATCGAACCCGAAGACGTGTGGGTGCAGATCGGTCTGCAATGGATCCAGACCGGTGCGTCCGGGGCGCCTGCGAATCTCGCGGCGGCGGCCGAACATGCCCGCCGAGCCTTCGCCCTCGCACCCTACGACGCCTTCGTCCGATTCCGCGTGGGGATGATCTGGATGGGTGCCGGCGCCTTCGACGCGGCTCTCGAGAGCTTCCTGGATGCCGTGCGGGTCCGGCCGGACTTTGCCCTGGCCCAGGCTCGGCTCGCCGTCGAGTTCGCGCGCATCGGCCGGCTCGAGGAGGCGCG
>JAFDDA010000013.1 GCA_019311105.1 Deltaproteobacteria bacterium | reverse complement strand
CGCTCGGCATGTCGTTCTTCACGCTCAAGTATCGCGACCTCGACCCGGCCCTGCGCAGCGAGCTGCGGCGCGAGTGGAACCGCCCGGTCGTCTGGCCCGCGTGGGTCCTCGGGGCGACGGCCATCGCGCTCATCGTCCCCGGCATCCGCACCTTCTACCGGGAGCGGCAGTAGTGCTGGCGTACGTGATCCGACGGGTGCTCTATGGGGGCGGAGTGGTTCTCGGCGTGCTGCTCTTCCTCGGCGTGCTGCTCTTCCTCTTCCTGCTCTTCTTCTGGGCCGTCGAGCCCGAGGACATGGCCCTGCGTGCGATCGGGGAGAAGGCGCCGCCGGAGGCGATCGCCCAGTGGATCGAGAACCACGGCTACGACCGCCCGCTCGCGTGGAACCCGGACGACCAGAAGGACACGCTGCTCTACGAGCACTTCCGCAGCATGCTGACCTTCGACTTCGGACGCAGCGACATCGACGACGTCGAGATCGCACGCCGATTGCGCGAAGGGGTCGGGCCGAGCCTCTCGCTCACGGTTCCGCTGCTGCTGCTCGGCGTGTTCTTCGGGATCTCGCTGTCGCTGTTCGTGGCCTACTTCCGCGACACCTACATCGACACGGTGGGGGTGACGCTCTGCGTCTTCGGCATGAGCGTCTCGATCGTGATCTACATCATCGGCGGGCAATATCTGATCGGGAAGTTGCTCCGCTGGTTCCCGATCTCGGGCTTCGACCCCTCGCCCGAGGTCATGCTGCGCTTCCTGGCCCTGCCGATCACGGTGGCGCTCGCGGCGGGTGTGGGCGAGAGCGTTCGGTTCTACCGCACGGTCTTCCTCGAAGAGACGAACCGCGAGTACGTGCGCACGGCCCGGGCAAAGGGGTGTGGCGACGGGCGGGTCATGACGCGCCACGTCCTGCGCAACTCGTTGATCCCGATCCTCACCCAGGTCGTGATGGCAATCCCGTTCCTCTTTACGGGCTCGCTCCTGCTCGAATCCTTCTTCGGGATTCCGGGGCTCGGCTCGATCACCGTCGAGGCCATCCACGACAACGACTTCTCGACGCTGCGGGTGATGGTCTTCATCGGCTCGCTCGCCTTCATCGTCGGCCAGATCCTGACCGACCTCTCCTACGCGCTGGTCGATCCGCGCGTGCGGCTCGAGTAGGCGGCGGCGTGGAGGGATACGTCCTCTCGAACTGCGTGGTCGCGGTGTTGCTCGCTGCGGGCGCATTCGTGCTGCGCCGGGCCTACCAGAGCCGGTTGTGGCGCGAAGCGGGCGCCGCCGTGGCCCAGCGTCGCCCGGCGTCGCTGGGGGTGGTGCTGATCTTCGTGGTGGTGGCCCTGCTCGACGCCGTCTCCTGGGTGGGCCCGGCACCCGAGGGGGACACCTTCGGCGTGCAGAAGCCGCGGACGCTCATCGATCGGGCCTTCCCCGTGGATTGGAACGAGCGCAGCTACTCCGCGCCGCTCGCCCGTGCCGAGTTCTACGGCGGCCAGGCCCTGGCGCACCCGCGTCGCCATCTTCTCGGCACCGACATCATCGGACGCGACGTGCTGCACCTGACGCTGAAGGGCGCGCGTGTGGCGCTGCTCGTCGGTGGGCTCACTACGCTGATCGTGATCCCGCTCGCGTTGTTGTTCGGCGTTTCGGCCGGCTTCCGAGGCGGGCGCTGGGACGACCTCGTCTTCTTCCTGATCTCGACTCTCGCGGCGATGCCGTCGCTGCTCCTCCTGATCGCACTGATCGCCGTGCTCGGCCGCGGGCCGGTCCAAGTCTGCGTGGCACTCGGCGTGACCGGCTGGGTCGGACTCTCGCGCCTCGCCCGGGGCGAGACGTTGAAGCTTCGTGAGCTCGACTACGTTCGCGCGGCCCGGGCCCTCGGTGTCTCGGAGGCGCGCATCCTGTTCCGGCACATCCTGCCCAACCTCATGCACCTCGTGATCATCACCGCGGTGTTGCTCTTCTCAGGCCTGGTGCTGTCGGAAGCCGTCCTCTCCTGGCTCGGCATCGGGATCGATGGCTCCTGGGGGCAGATGCCGTCCTCTCCTGGCTCGGCATCGGGATCGATGGCTCCTGGGGGCAGATGATCGACCAGGCCCGCGACGAACTCTCGCGCGACCCGCCCATCACCTGGAGCCTGCTCTCGGCTTCGGGGGCCCTGTTCGCCCTCATCCTCGCCGTCAATCGCGTGGGCGATGCCGTGCGCGACGTGCTCGACCCCCGCACCCAGGAGACGGGATGAGCGAGCGCGTGCTCACGGTCGAATCGCTCACCACGAGCTTCCCGAACCCGGGCGGCCCGCTCGCGGTGGTGGACGACGTCAGCTTCGAGATCGATCGCGGCGAAGTGCTGGCGCTGGTCGGCGAATCGGGCTGCGGCAAGTCCATGACCGCGTTCTCGCTGATGCGGCTCGTGCCCCGACCCGGGCGGATCTCGGCGGGTGGCATCGAACTCTGTGGCAAGGACATCCTCTCGTTGCCTGTGCCCGAGATGCGCGAGGTTCGCGGCAGCGACGTGGCGATGATCTTCCAGGAGCCGATGACGAGCCTGAACCCCGTTCTCACGGTGGGGGCCCAGGTGGTCGAGGCGATCCAGCTCCACGAGCGCGTGAGTTCCGGCGAGGCGCGCCGCCGGACCGTCGAACTCTTCGATCGCGTGGGCATCCCCGACCCGGATGCGCGCTTCGACGCCTACCCGCATCTGCTTTCCGGCGGCATGAAGCAACGCGTGATGATCGCCATGGCGTTGTCGAGCCAGCCGAAGCTGCTGATCGCGGACGAGCCGACGACCGCCCTCGACGTCACGATCCAGGCGCAGATCCTCGAGCTGCTGCGCGAGCTGCAGCGCGAGACCGGCATGTCGATCCTGTTGATTACCCACGACCTCGGCATCGTGAACGAGCTGGCCGACCGCGTGGCCGTGATGTACGCCGCGCGCCTGGTGGAGGAGGGGAGTCGCGAGACGATCCTCGGCGCCGCCCGGCACCCCTACACCCAGGGCCTGCTGCGCTCGATGCCGGCCCTGGCGCGACGTGGAGAGCCCCTGGCCGAGATCCCGGGCGCCGTCCCGCCGCCGGACGAGTGGCCGCCCGGTTGCCGCTTCGCCGGGCGCTGCGACCGCGCACTCGATCATTGTGCGAGCGATCTCCCGGCCGAAACGCGCCTTGGCGAAGGACACAGCGCGCGCTGTCACGTTGTGGCGGGGGAGGAGGCGCCGTGAGCGACCCGATCCTGCGCGTCGAAGGCCTGCGCACGTGGTTCCCGATCCGTCGCGGGCTCATGCAGCGCACCGTGGGTCACGTCCGCGCCGTCGACGACGTCTCGTTCTCGGTGCCCGCCGGCGGCACCCTGGCCCTCGTGGGTGAATCGGGCTGCGGCAAGACCACCGTCGGCCTGTCGCTGCTCGGCCTCGTGCAGGCCCAGGCCGGGAAGGTCTGGTTCGACGGCGAAGACCTGCTCGCGCTCTCGCCCGAGGAGATGCGCGAGCGACGTCGCCGCCTCCAGATCGTCTTCCAGGACCCGATGGCGAGCCTCGACCCGCGCATGCGTATCCGCGACGTAGTGGCCGAAGGCATGCAGTCCTTCGGGATCGGCGAGAACGAGGCAGACCGCACCGAGCGCGTGGCCTCGTTGCTGACGCGCGTGCAGCTCGATGCCGACGCCATGTTCCGATACCCGCACGAGTTCTCGGGCGGCCAACGCCAACGCATCTGCATCGCTCGAGCCCTGGCCGTCGAGCCCCAGCTGCTGGTCTGCGACGAGTCGGTGTCGGCTCTCGACGTCTCGATCCAGGCGCAGATCCTGAACCTGCTCTCGGAGATCCAAGAGGAGCGCGGGCTGTCGTACCTCTTCATCACCCACGACCTGTCGGTGGTGCGCTACCTCGCCGACCGCGTGGCGGTGATGTACCTGGGCCAGATCGTGGAGGAGGGCGAGACCGAGCGGGTCTTCGACGCACCTGCGCACCCCTACACCGAGGGCCTGCTCTCGGCCGTGCCCTCGGTCGACCCGAGTGTCCGGCGGGCCCCGCCCCGGGTGCGTGGGGATGTCCCCTCTCCCTCTGCGCCGCCGCCGGGCTGTCGCTTCCACACCCGCTGCAATGAGGTTTTCGACCGCTGTAGCCAGGATGAGCCGGGCTTCTACGACGTGGCCGACGGCGGCTCCCGCTGCTTCCTGCGCGAAGGCGCGGAAAAGGCCGGCTCCCGGTAAGGCTCGGGGCCCTTCCTGCCGATGCCGGAGGGCGATGCCCCGGCCCCAACGCAAGAAACTCGGCGAGATCCTGGTCGAAGCCGGCCTGATCGACGACCTGCAGCTGCGCTCCGCCTTGGCGGACCAGAAGCGCTGGGGGAATCGGCTCGGCAAGACCTTGGTGAAGCTCGGCTTCGTCGAGGAGGAGCCGCTCATGCGGCACCTGTCGCGCCTGATGGGCTACCCGGTGGCCGAGATCCAGGGCCGCGATGTCGACGTCGAGGTGCTCGCGCTGCTGCCGAGCGACGTGGCGGAGAAGTACCGCTGCTTGCCGCTGTTCATCGAGGACGAGGGCGCGGCCCGCTATCTCTACCTCGGGATGGAGGAGCCGGCGAACCTCGACACCCTCGACGCGCTCCAGCTCCGCACCGGCTACCAGATCTGCCCCGTCCTGATCGCCTTTCGCGACCTCGACAGCGGGCTGCGACGCTTCTACGACCTCAGCGCCGAGGGCGCGGACGGAAGCGATGACCTGGACCCTGCCAAGGGAGTGGTCGGCCCGGACTGCCTGCGCCACGGGGACGAGGTTCTCGACGCTGGGGCAGAAGCCGCCGCTCGGGAGCCGGCGACGCGAAACCCCGAGGAGTCGTTCCAGATCGGGATCGACGCAGCGGGGCTGCTTCAGAATGACTCCGATGACGCAGCGGCTCCGCTTCAGAGTGAATCCGAGAGCGAGCCGCCCGCGCCGACTCGGCTGGCCGGCGAGGTGCCGACGCGCCGGATCCTCCAGGCCCTGACGCAGGTCCTGGTCGAGAAGGGCGTCATGACCCGGGACGAACTCGTCGCCCAGGTCAAGGTGCTCGCCGAGCGCGATAACGGCTAGCCGCCGCTTGGTTGACACGGCCACACCCGCGGGCCAAGCTCGCCGGCCGCACGGTGCCCCGGGCTTCGACGCCGGTGACACACCTCGAAAGGGAGACGGATGCGCCTCGAGTACGGTTTCGAGCTCAGCAAGGTCGATGTGCCGAAGTTCGCCGTCGAGGCGGGCGAGGAGATCGGCAAGCTCTTTACCCTGTGCACCCTGGTGCTGAACGTCCTCGACGTGAGCAAGCGCGTCGAGATCGTTTTCCACGGCCTCAACCCGGAAGACCCGGCGCGCAAGATCGATGCGTTCCGCGAGGTGCTGGCCAGCGTCTCCGATGGTGAATCGGTGACGGTGGACCTCGGCCGCGGAGGCCGTATCCGCAACTCTTCCGCCTACTACCAGTGGCTGGGCCTGGCGCGCTAGCGCGGGCCTACCGGACCGGGCAGTCCTTGCCGGTCCAGCGATGTCGGCGCGCCCGACTCAGCGCCACGACCTTCTTCAGACCTTTGGCTCCGAGCGGTAGCCCGCGCGTGTAGCACGCGAATGCGTCGAGCCGCGCCCGGTCGGAGAACCGGTCGGGAAGGGAGGCGTTCAGCTGCGCCAAGGCACGGAGCCGGCGCCGCGCCGAGATGCGGCGCGCGAAGCGGACGCCCTCCAGATCCAACAGCTTCGGTGGCACGTCCCGGCCCGGCTCGAGATAGACGTGGCTCGCCTTCAGGTCGCCATGGTCGACGCCGCGCCGATGGAGTGTGGCGGCGAGGGCACCGAGGGTTTCGACCGTTCGGCCGAGCCGGGACGCGTCACCCTCGATCGTGTCGGCGGGCTCGGCGGGCTGGAGATCCTCGAGGAACACCACCGAGCCCGAGGGCAGGCCGAGGCTCCGCCGCTCGAGGTAGGCAACCGGGGTGGCAACCCCGAGGAAACGGGCGGCGAGGCCGTGCCCCCCGACCCAGGCGCGCCGGCCCGGGCTGCTGCGGAAGGCGTCCGCCAGCCGCCGCCATGGGCCCCGCGGCAACACCTCCTTGACCACCAGGCGATGGGCGCCGATCTCGACGCGGGTGATCCGGGATCGGCCGTCGTTCTTGAGAACCCGGGCGTCATCCCGCGCGAGGGCCTGCCGGTGCGCCGCCCAGGCCTCAGCGACCTCGGCCTCTTCGATCTCGCGCAATCGGAGCCCGCGGTGGCGTTCGAGTTCGAGCCGGCCAAAGCGGCGCCCCGGGCGGAGCGAGCGCCGGTGCCGACTCTCGGCGTGTTCGTGGAAGCGCGCGACGGTGGCGCGCCCGACTCGCGCGAGCTCCCGTCGGGCTCGTGCATCGAAAGGGCGGGTCACTCGGAGCGCCGCGGCACGCGCGCGGAGGCGATCCGAAAGCGGAATGTCGGCGGCCCACAGCGAGTGTTCGAGCCGCGCGAGGTCGCGCGCCCGGGCGCGGCGCCGTCGGCTGCGTCGCGCGTGCTGCAAGTCGAGAAGCACGGGCCCGCGTTCGGTGATGAGGACGTTGCCTCCATGGAGGTCGCCATGCAGCCAACCGCGCTCGTGCAGTCCCGCCAGGATGGAACCGAGTGCCACGAGGCCTTGTCGCCGGGGCTTCGGCGGCGCTGCGATGGCCTCGCCGAGAGTCTCGCCCTCGACCCAGCGCGTGACGATCAAGCGGTCGCCGCCCACGAGTGCGCCGCGGGCGAGAGGCGGCGGGACCGGGAGGCCGGCTTCCCGAAGGCGCGCAAGGGTGCGGAACTCCCGGTCGGCGGGGGATTGCCCGAAGAGTGCCTTCCAACGTTCGCGGCCTGCATGGCGGCCCGAACCGAGCCGGTAGTGCTTCACCAACAGGGAGCCTGCGGCCTCGGAGTCGATCCGCACGAGCCGGCGGCGTGGGTTGTCGCGCAGGACCACGGCCCGGTGGTCCGGTCGCTCGGGGTCGACCCACCAGTCTTCAACGACGGAACGCACGAGGGGGTCGCCGGCCCGCCAGCGGATGTCACTCATGACGAGAGGCCCGCGTAGAGCGCGAGCAGGGCCTTCGCGCAGTCGTCCCAGCCGTGACGTTCGGCGATCGGGCGTGCCCGGGCCGCGGCGGCGCTGCGCGTGGCCGGCTCGAGCAGGCGACCGAGGGCCTTGGCGAAGCCCGGCGCGTCCTCGGCGTCTTCCACCACGAAGCCGGCGTCGGCCACCGTGTCGGCGGCGCCGTTCGCAGCGCTCGTCACCACGGGGAGCCCGCTTGCCAGGGCTTCGAGACAGACGTTCGCGAAGGCGTCGTAGCGCGTTGGCAGGAGGAGGGCGTCGGCCGCGGCGTAGACGCACTCGAGGTCGTTGCGGACACCGAGGAAATGGACTCGCTCGGCGACGCCCAGGTCCACGGCCCGCCGCTGCCAGGGCGCCACGTCGTCGCGACCCGCAACCCAGAGTTGCCCCGCCGAACCCGAGAGGGCGAGGGCTCGTAGGGCGACTTCGAGACCCTTGCGGCGGAATCCGGAGCCGGCGAACAGCCAGACCGGCTCGTCGCCGGCGGCTCGTTCCCCGCGCAGGCCAGCGCGCGCGTCGCGGTGGCGCTCCGGGTGGAAACGCTCGAGGTCGACCCCGTTCGGGATGACCACGAGGCGGCTCGCAGGCAGCCCGTGCCGGCGCGCGAGTTCGTCCCGGACCATGGCCGAGTTGCATTGGATCGTCTGGCTCGGGTCGCCGAACACCGCGCGTTCCATCGAGAGCAGCACCGCGTGGCGCGGCGAGAAGCGTCGCAGTTGGCGGCCGACGGGGCCGTGGGATCGCTCCAGGTAGTCCGCGTGGCTGCCGCCCCCCGCGCGGAACACATCCTGGCGGCGGGTGCGCGAAAAGCTGTGGACCACGTCGACGCCGGCTGCCGCCGCCGCGCCGGCCGCGGCGCGGGAGAAGGCCAACACCCGAAGCGGCTGCCAGAACGTGGGGACGCGGACGGGGTGGAGGGTTGCCGTCGGGTGGGGCGCCGCGCGGCGGGCCACCACGTGGACATCGGCCCCCTGCGCGGCCAGCGCGCCAGCGAGGTTCCAGGCGACGGCCTCCACGCCCCCACCATGGGGCTCGAAGCGCTCGATCACGAGTGCGACGCGCACGCTCTTGGCCTCATTCCGGGGGGAGGTTCCGTGCTTCCGAGGGGGGCACCCGTCCAGGGCGGTCCACGGCCAAGGCGGCTGCGCCCTGGGGCCCGGACTCGCGGAATCCTAGCACCCGGCTGCTATACTGCGCGCGCTCCACCCCCTCATGTCATCGAACTTGCCCGATCACGAGCCATGCCTGCCCCTGCCGACCCCTTGGACCGCTCCAGCGAATCGCCCTCGCGAAGGGACAAGCGCGCCCTGATCCTGGAAGCGGCGATTCACGTCTTTGCGCGCAACGGCTACCACGGCTCCCGCATCGCGGACATCGCCAGCGAGGCCGGCATCGCCTACGGCCTCGTCTATCACTACTTCAAGAACAAGGAGGAGATCCTCTCCTCCATCTTCGAAGAGCGTTGGGGGGCCTTCCTCGACACCCTCGAGCACATCGCCAGCCAGCCCGCCTCGGCCCGAGCGAAGCTCGACCAGGTGGCGACGGTGATCCTCGGTGGCCACCACGTGCGGCCCGAGTGGGTCAAGGTCCTGGTGCTCGAGATCCAGCGCTCGTCGCGCTTCGCCCGGCCCGACCAGATCCGCGCCGTCGGAAGGCTCTTCCAGATCGTGGCCCGGATCCTGCGCGAAGGGCAGGAGAAGGGCGAGCTTCGCATGGACATCGACCCCGATGTCGCCTGCTATTCCTTCATCGGCGCGCTAGAAATCATCATCACGGGTGTCGTGTTGAACGTCATCCAGCCGGATTCGGCCTCGCTCGACCCGACGGAACCTTCGTCGGGCGAGGAGCGTCGAGATGGCGCCTACTACGAGAAGGTCGGCCGCACGGTGGTCGACATCTTCCTGAACGGCGTCGCGAGGAGTGGGGGAACCGGATGATCGAGGCGAGAGGTCTTTCCAAACGTTACGGAGATTTCGTAGCGGTGGACGACGTGACCTTCAAAGTGGGCAGCGGGGAGGTCGTGGGCTTCCTCGGGCCGAACGGCGCGGGCAAGACCACGACGATGCGAATGCTCACGGGGTTCCTGCCGCCCACGGACGGGACGGCCCTGATCGCCGGCCACGACGTGTTCGGCGAGGCGCAGGCCGCCCGCCGGGCCGTGGGCTACCTGCCCGAGACGCCGCCGCTCTACCCGGAGATGGACGTCCAGGGCTACCTGAAATACGTCGCGACGATCCAGGACGTGCCGCGCTCCGAGCGCGCCCCGGCCATCGATCGTGCGGTCGAACGTTGCGGTCTCGGTGAGGTCCGGCGGCGCCTGATCGGCGCGCTCTCGAAGGGCTTTCGCCAGCGCGTGGGCCTCGCCGGAGCGATCGTCCACACGCCGCCGGTGCTGATCCTCGACGAGCCGACCGTGGGCCTCGATCCGATCCAGATCCAGGAGATCCGCTCGCTCATCAAGGAGCTCGGCGGCGTGGGCGATCACGCCGTGATCCTCTCCACGCACATCCTGGCCGAGGTCGAAGCGATCTGTGACCGGGTCATCCTGATCCATCGCGGCCGCAAGGTCGAAGACGCGCCGCTTGCCGACCTGACGGCGGGCGGCCGCAAGCTCGAAGAGCTCTTCGCGCGCGAGACCTCGCGAGACGTGGCGGCACCCGAGGCCCCGGCGCAGGCGGAGGGCTCGGCATGAAGCGCGTCTACACCGTCGCCGCCCGCGAGCTGTCTTCGCTCTTCGTATCGCCCGTGGCCTACGTCGTGCTCACGCTCTATACGCTGCTGGCGGGTTTCTTCTTCCTGCTCGGCGTCGTGAGCTTCGTCGAGACGCTGCGTCAGGCCCAGGCCTACCAGGCCTTCGACTTCCTGCAGCAGATGAACCTCAACGATGCGTTGATCACGCCCTTCCTCGGGAGCATGTCGGTCGTGCTGATCTTCGTCGTGCCGGGGATCACCATGGGGCTCTTCTCCTCGGAAAAGGCCAACGGCACCGACGAGCTGCTGCTCACCAGCCCGCTCACGGTCTGGGACATCGTGCTCGGCAAGTACCTGGCGGCCGCCGTCTTCGTGCTGCTGCTCGGAGTCTTGCTGGCCTTCTTTCCCGGGATGCTCTTCCTCTACGGCGACCCCGAGGTGGGCAAGACCGCAGCCGGCGTGCTCGGCATCGTGCTGACCGGCCTGGCGTACGCCGGGATCGGCTGCTTCGCCTCCTCGGTGACGCGCAGCCAGATGATCGCCTTCATCTTCGCCTTCGTGATCCTGTTGATGCTGCTCATCATGGGCGCCGTGGCGGAACTCGGCGCCATGGGGAATGCCGCCTGGCTCGAGGGCTTCCTCGGCTATCTGTCGGTGGGCGAGCACTTCGAGAACCTGGCCCTCGGCCTCGTCGACACGGTGGACGTCTCCTACTTCTTCGTGGTGATCGCCATCTCCCTGCTGCTGACCAAGGCGGCGGTGGAGAGCGTGAGGTGGCGCTGAGATGAGTCGCTACACCTCGCTCCTCACGGCCCTCGGCGGCGTCGCGCTGCTCTTCGGGATCGCGAGCCTGCTGCTCTCGGCGGCGAGCCCTGGCGTCGCGCTCTGGGACCTCTCCTGGATCTGGGGAAATTTCGTCCTCGGCGCGCTGCTGCTGATCCTCGGTGTGACCCTCGGCTTCGACACGTTGCGCGAGCGGATGAGCTCGGGCGAAGCGCGCCGGGTGGGCACCTACGGGACGAGCGCCGTCCTCACGTCGGTGCTCTCGATCGTCCTGGTCGGAGCCCTCGGGTTCTTCGCGGCCCGCAACTCCGTGCGTTTCGATTGGACCGAATCGGGGGTCCATTCGCTCTCGGACCAGACGATCAAGGTGCTCGATGGCCTCGATCGCGACGTGGAGGTGACGGCCCTCTACCCGCGCATCAATCAGCTCCAGGTCAAACCCGTGCTCGAACGGTACGGCTACGCGAGCGAGCGCTTCCACTACACCCTGGCCGACCCGAACGAGCGCCCGGATTTGATCCAGGAGCTCGGGATCGAGCCGGAGCGGCTGAAGCAGGGCCTCCTCCACATCGCGATCGGCGGCGAGCAGACCACCGTCGACGAGGTGAGCGAGGAGAAGATCACCAACGCCATCGTGAAGATCACGCGCACGGGCGAGAAGAAGGTCTACTTCCTCGTGGGCCACGGCGAGCGCGACACCGAAAACGGAGAGGCCGATGGCTTCGCCCGCGCCGCGGAGTCGCTCACCAACGAGAACTACAGCGTCGAGCCCTTGCTGCTCGCGACGGTGGGCGACGTGCCGGAGGACGCCGACGCGGTGGTGGTCGGTGGCCCGACGCGGCCGATCCTGCCCCAGGAAGAGGCCGCCCTCGAGCGCTACCTGATGGGCGGCGGCAGCCTGCTCGTGATGGTCGACCCGAACGCGAACACCAACCTCTATGGCCCGCTCTCGCGTTGGGGGGTCGACCTCGGTGCGGACGTGATCGTCGACTACCTCCAGGGCCTCTTCGGCCGCGCGACGACGCCGCTCGCCCAGGAGTACCCGGCGCATCCGATCAACTCCGGGCTGCGCGAGCCCGTGATGTTCCACGTGGCGCGCAGCGTTCGTGCGCGGCCCGAGGCGCGCGATGCCTTTGCCGAGATCATCCGCACGGGCGAAGAATCCTGGGGCGAGCGGAACCTGAACGAGGGGCGCGCCCAGCGCGACGAGGACGACCTGGCCGGGCCGGTCTCCGTCGCGGTGGCGGGCACCGTGGCGCCAGCGGGCGACGGAGCCGGGGAGGGCGGTCGCCTCGTGGTCTTCGGCGATTCGGACTTCGCGACCAACCAGCTGATCGACGCCTACCGGAACCGCGACTTCTTCGTGAACACCGTGAACTGGCTGCTCGGCGATGTGGAGGCCATCTCCATCCGCCCGGGTGCGGCGCGAGCCTCGCGCTTCAACCCGTCCCAGGAGCAGTTCTCCACGATCCGTTATCTGTCGCTCCTCGTGCTGCCCGAGCTGATCGCCGTGCTCGGTGTCGGCGCCTGGTGGTGGCGCCGGCGAGCGCCGGGCCGCTAGGGGTGAACCCGCGCAGCACCGGCATCCTCTTCCTGGTGACGGCCCTCGTCGTGGGCGGCGTCTGGTGGAACGAGAACGTCCGCAAGAGTGACGCCGCCGAGGCCGAAGCCGCGGCGAAGGTGCTCTTCCCGGAAGTCGACGTCGCGGACATCGCGTGGGTCGCCCTCGAGACGACAGACGGCGCCTCGGCGCGGATCGAGCGCCAGGCCGGCGCGTTCCGGCTCGTCGCACCGCTCGACTTCGCCGTGGACCGCACCACAGCGGACGGGCTGGTCGGCGCGCTCGCGGAGGTCAAGAGCGAGGCCGTGATCGAGTCGCCCCGGGCCGCCGAGGTCTACGGCCTCGGCGATGGCGCCGACACCGTCACCTTCGGTAGCGACGCGGGGGAGTTCGCTCTGCAGGTCGGTGCCAAGACCCCGGTCGGTGGCAACACCTACGCCCGGCGGGGCGACGGCGACGCCGTCTACACGATTCCCACGTTCCGGGCGAACGCCCTGCGTCGCAGCCTCACCGATCTGCGAGAGAAGCGCGTGCTGCGCTTCGACCGGGAAGCGGTCGAGCGCGTCGAGCTGGCCTGGCGCGGTGGCGGTGCGACCCTCGAGAAGGGCGACGGCGGCTGGCGCATGACCGAGCCGGTCGACGACGCGGCAGACGACGAGACTGTGGGTTCGCTCCTTTCGGATCTCTCGTTTCTGCGTGCTGAGGGCTTCGTGGACGCGCCGACGCCCGATGGCGAGCTCGGCCTCGACCCGCCCGCGTTCGAGGCGAAGCTCACGGGCGAGGGGGCGGACGGCGAGGTGCGCGTCCATCACCTCCTGGTGGGCGACGCCGAGGGTGGAAGGCGCGCGGTGCGTGGCAGCGAGGGTGCGCTCTACGAGATCCCGAGCGAACGCTTCGCCGACCTGCCGCGAACCGTTGCGGCCTACCGGTTCAAGGAACTCGGCCGCTTCGTCCCGAGCGACGTTCGTCAGCTCGAGCTGGCCTTCCACGACGCCGAAGCCGGCGCCCACGTGGTGATCGCGGAGATCGGCGAGGAAGGCTGGGGTTCCTCGCCCGAGATGCTCGCGCCCGGTCGCGCGGCCCGCATGGTGGCGGAGCTATCGGCCTTGCGCGGCACCGACATCGTCGCCGAAGAGATGGGCCCGGCCGAGCAGCGGGCCGTGGGCCTCGCGCCGCCCAACGTGACATTGCGTGCGCGGGGTGCTGCCGACGGCGACGCGCTCGGGCCGGTCCTCGCGGAGGTGAGTCTCGGCGAGTTCGATCCCGACCGGGGCATCATCGCTCGCCGCGCCGACCAGGAACGAATCTACCGGATCGATGCAACGCTCGCGGAACACCTCCCCATCAGTCTGGAAGCGTTCCGCAACCGGTTCCTTTCGAACGAAGGGGACGTGGCGCCCGGGCCCTAGCGTCTCCGGCCGCGTTCGCGCCGCCTAGCTCCAGTCGCTGCTGCCGCCGACCCTGCGAACCACCGGCGCCTCGCCCGTCGTTCCCTTGTCGACGCCCACGAAGTCGAAGGCCGCCTCCTGCTGCTCTTCGCGTGCCCGACGCGCCAGGTTGGGCCCCATGGCCGTGAGGCCGCCGTCCACCACGAGGGCCTGGCCCGTCACGAACTCGGAGTCTTCCGTCGCGAGGAAGAGCGCCGCGCCGGCGATGTGTTCGCCCTGACCGACGGCGGGCCACGGCTGCAGCTGCTCGAGGCGCTGCTTCATGGGCTCCTCGTTCCCGCGGTGGAGCAGCGGCGTCAGGATGCCGCCTGGGCAGATGGCATTCACCCGGATCTTGCGGTCTGCGAACTCCACGGCCGTGGCGCGCGAGAGGTTGATGACCGCGGCTTTGGCCGCCGAGTAGGCGACGGGCCCCGCGCCGCCCGAGAGGCCGGCCACCGATGCGGTGTTGATGATGGAGCCGCCCGAGCCCTGCTCGACCATCACGCGCGCGCCGTGCTTGATCCCGAGGAAGACGCTGCGGACGAGGGCCGCGAAGGTGAAGTCCCAGTCGTCGACTTCGGTCTCGAGCGTGCTGCCGATGGCACCGCCGATCCCGGCGTTGTTGAAGACGCAGTCGAGTCGGCCGTACTCGGAGCTGGCCCGCGAGATCATCGCCTCGACCTGCTCCTCCTGGCTCACATCGGTGCGCACGAAACAGACGCGATCGCCCGCGCCCCGGGCCCTCGCGAGTTCGAGGGTCTCGGCGCCGGTCTCCTCGTTGAGGTCTGCCACGACTACGCGCGCACCCTCGTCGAGGAAGCGCAGCACGGTAGAACGGCCCATGCCGCTCGCGCCACCCGTGATCACAGCCACCTTGCCGTCCAGACGTCCACTCATGTCGTTCTCCATCTGGGCCCGAGGGTCAGACCCGTTCGCGTTCCGATTGCTCGACCGTTTCGGTCAGGAAGAAGGTTCCCGACGAGCGTGCCAGGACGCGGTCCTCGCCATCGGTGATCGTGCCTTCCGCATAGGCCGTGCGCCGCGTCAGGTCGAGCGCTCGACCCTCGGCGCGCAGCAGGCCGGAAACCGCCGGCCGCAGGTAGTTGATCTTGGCCTCGACGGTGGCACAGCCTCGGCCGGGGGGCAGGCGCGAGATCACGGCACGGCCCATGGCGGTGTCGAGCATGGTGAAGAGTACGCCGCCGTGGACCCGCTGAGCCACGCTCATGTGGCGCGGTTCGAGTTCCACCTCGATCACGCACACGCCATCGGAGACGCGACGCGTGACCATGCCGAGGCCGCGCGTGAAGTCGGAGTCGGGCGGTCCGACGCGGGCCTCCTCGTCGCTCATCCCTGCGCCTCGGCGTCTTCCTCGCGGGCCGCGGCCAGGGCCTCGAGCATCGCATCGTGAATGCCGCCGTTGCTGGCGAGCATCTGGGCGCCCGAGGCCGGGGCAGGGCCCCCGTGGAAGTCGGAGACGCGACCGCCAGCCTCCTCGACGATGACTCGCCCACCGGCGACGTCCCAGGGCGCGAGCTTGAACTCCCAATAGCCGTCCAGCCGGCCACACGCGACGGCGCAGAGGTCGAGTGCCGCGCTGCCATCACGCCGGATGGCGCGGGCGCGGTCGAGGAAGCAGGCGAGTTCGGTGAGGTTGTCGCGGTGGCTCTTGCGACGGTCGTAGGCGAAGCCCGTGGCCACGAGTGAGCGCCCGAGTTTCGTTTCGCGGGTGGCGTGGATCGGCTCGCCGTTGAGGAACGCGCCGCCGCCGCGCACCGCGTGGAAGAGCTCATCCATGATCGGGTTGTAGACGACCCCGACGGTCGCCTCGCCCTCGAGTTCGACCCCGATGGAGACGCAGAAGCAGGGGTAGCTGTGCGCAAAGTTCGTCGTGCCGTCGAGGGGGTCGACGACCCAGCGCCAGGTCGAGCCCGGCTTCTCTCGCAGGCCCCCTTCTTCGGCGAGGATCGAATCGGCGGGCCGCTCCCGCTCGAGCGCGGCGACGATGAGGTCTTCGCAGGCTCGGTCGACCTCGGTGACCAGGTCGACGTCAGCGCTCTTCGTCGAAATCTGCAACTCGGTGCCCCAGCGCTCGCGTTGGATGGCGCCCGCCTCGCGGGCGAGGCCTGTCGCAAGCTCCAGGATTCGTTCGGTCTCAGACATGTCGTTCCAGGTCTCCTGGGCGCTCAGTCGTCGTTCAATCGGAACAGCCGACGTGCGTTGGCCGCGGTGGCTTCGGCCACGGCGTCGACGCTCACGCCGTGCAGATCGGCAATCGTCTCGCCGACACGGCCGACCCAGGCCGGTTCGTTGCGCTTGCCCCGGTGGCCCTCGGGGGCGAGAAAGGGTGCGTCGGTCTCGACGAGCAGGCGATCGAGGGGCAGGGCCTCTGCGACTTCGCGCAACTCGGTGGCCTGCTTGAAGGTCACGATCCCCGAGAAGGAGACCGAAAGCCCGGCGTCGAGGCCGCGGAGCGCGAAGGCGAGGCTACCCGTGTAGCAGTGCAGGACGCCCGCCACGTCGCCTCCCCCTTCGGCCACGAGGATCTCCAGGAGTTCGTCGTAGGCGTCTTCGCCACGGTCCCGCACGTGGATCGAGAGGGGGATGTCGAGCTCACGCGCCAGGCTCACCTGCCAGGCAAAGGCTTCTCGTTGCGCGTCGCGCGGTGAGTTCTCGTAGTAGTAGTCGAGGCCGCACTCGCCCACGGCCACCACACCGGGGCGCGCCAGGGTCTCTCGCACGCGGGTCTTCACCGCATCGTCGAGTTCGCTCGCTTCGTGCGGGTGCACACCCGACGTGGCGTAGACGCCAGGCTGGCCTTCGGCGAAGTCGGCCGCTTCCGCGAGCCGCGCAGCCCCGTAGCCGGAGCCGATGGCAATGAGGCTCTGGACGCCGGCCTCGCGTGCCCGTTCGAGCACGGCCGCGCGGTCTTCAGCGAACTCGTCTGCCGTGAGATGGCAGTGGCTGTCGAGCCACACGTCGCTACTCCGCCTCCGCCCGCTCGACGCGCGGGAAGAGGGCGTCGCCCTTGCGGGTCGGGAGCCCGGCCGGCAGCCCGCCGAAGGCCGTCGGGTCTGCGGGCCGCGCCGCGCCATCGAGCCCGAGACGCGAGAAGATCTCAGCGGCCGTCGCCGGAAGGAAGGGCAGCAGCAGATGGGCCACGAGTCGCAGGGCCTCGCAGCAGTGGTAGAGCGTGGTGGGCACCGTCGCTTCGCGCTCGGGATCCTTGGCGGCCTTCCAGGGCTCGCGCTCGTCGAGGTAGCGATTCGTCGCCGCCGCGAGTTCGAGCGCCGCATCGAGGGCCCGGCCGACCTGGTAGTCGGCCATCTGCGTTTCGACGGCCTGGCAGGCGGTCTCTGCTGCCGCCACCAACTGGGCTTCGGGTTCGCCGGCTGCCCCTGGCTCGGGCACGCAGCCGTCGGCGAACTTCGCGTTCATGTGGAGTGTGCGGCTCACCAGGTTGCCGAGCTTGTTGGCGAGTTCTGCCTGATAGAGGTCGTGGAAGCGGCCGGCGGCGAAGTCGGCATCGTTCACCGAGAGGGGCCCCTGGGAGAGCAGGTAGAAGCGAAGTGCGTCGAGCCCGTAGGTCGAGACGATGTCTTCGAGTCGCTCGAGGTCGATGAAGTTCCCGAGGGTCTTGCTCATCTTCCGGCCCTCGTGGATCCAGAAGCTGTGGGCGTAGAGCTGGCGGGGCACGGCGATCCACTCGTTGCCTTCGATTCGCTGGAGGGCCAGCAGCAGGGCCGGCCAGATGACCGCGTGGAACCACAGGATGTCCTTGGCGATCAAGTGCACCGACGCCGGCCAGTAGTGGCGGCGCTCGTCCGTGTCGACGGTCGAGAGGTAGTTGAACAGTGCGTCGATCCAGACGTAGATGCGGTGCTCGGGGTCACCGGGCATCTCGATGCCCCAGCCGCCGGTCCCGGTGCGCGAGAGCGGCACGTCGTTCAACCCGTCACGGATCCGCCCGATCACCTCGTTGCGGCGCGCGTCGGGTTGGACCCGTTGGGGCTCCTTCTCGAGCAGGGCGAGAAGGGTGCTCTCGTAGGCCGAAAGCTTGAAGAAGTAGTTCTTCTCCTTCTTGCGGATGAGTTCGCGCCCGCTGATCGGCGACTTGAACTCGAGCTCTTCCGCGCGGCCATCGGGGACGTACTCCTCCTCCCCGGCGTCGTACCAACCCTCATATTCGCCGAGGTAGACGTCCCCCGTCTCGAGCAGCTGGCCGACCCAGTGCTGCACCTTCTCCTTGTGGCGGGCCTCGGTCGTGCGGATGAAGTCGTCGTTGGTGATGCCATAGCGACCGAAGGTCGAGAGGAAGATCTCGGCGTTGTAGTCGGCCCATTGGATGGGTGTGAGCTCGCGCTCGGACGCGGCGTCCGCCACTTTGGTGGCGTGCTCGTCCGTGCCGGTCAAGAAGAAGACATCGAGCCCGGCCTGGCGTCGGTGGCGTGCGATCGCGTCGGCCACGGTGGTCGTGTAGAGGTGTCCGATGTGGGGCCGATCGTTGACGTAGTAGATCGGCGTCGTGATGTAGAAGGACTCACTCACGCCGACGTCGCCTCGCGCAGGGCGAGCAGTGCGCGTTCGGCCACCATCTGGGGGTTCGCGTTTCGCTGGACGAGGGCGCGTCGGCAATCGCGCAAGGTGTCGAAGGCCGAAAGCTCCCCCGGCACGTCGATCTCGCCGACATCAACGCGGGCACGCACGCGTTCGGCGAGCCAGGCGCAGCCCGTCGCGAGCAGTGTGCCCACCGATTGCGCGGCGACGGCGCGGACGCCGCGATACTCCTCGGCCCAGTCGAGGACGTCGGGCAGGCCGGCTCCGGCGAGGCCGTCGATCCGGGCTGCCAGTTCGCGCTCTTCTTCGGGCGCGTCGGGGCTCGAGAGGGAGACGCGCTGCGGCGCGGCGAAGACGACCTTCTGGCAGCGAGACCGCACGGTGGTCAGCAGCCCGGCGGCGCTCGCCGTGACGAGGACGAGGGTCGTGTCCGCCGGCGGCTCTTCCAGCAGGCGTAGGAGCGCATTCTGGGCCTCCTGGTTCAACCATTCGGCGTCAGCGATCACGGCCGCGCGGGCGCCGCCTTCATGGGTCTTCAGTTGGAGGGCGCGTTGGAGGGCGCGGACCTGGCCGATCCGCACGCGGGTGTCGTCCTCGCCGCGCTCGACCCACAGAAGGTCCGGATGGTCGCCGACGTGGCGGAAGAGGGGCCCCTTCTTGCCGGCCCCGTCGATGGCGACGGGTTCGCCGGGCGAAGAGCGCGTGCAGGAGGGGCAGGCTTCGCAAGGGTCGGCGCCGCCCGCCTGGCACACCAGAGCCCGGATGAAGGCGAGGGCGGCGTCCCGTGGCGCCTCGCCCGGGCCCGCCAGCAGGTAGGCAGAGTGGACGCGCCGGGACTCGAGGCTTCGTCGCAACAGGCCCGAGCCCAGGATGCCTCCGCTTCGCTCGCCCTCGCTGCCGTGGTCCGCGTCTTCGCTCATGGGACGTTCGACTCTAGCAGCCGGGCCCGCCCCCGTATAATCGCGTGGCATGACGTTCGAAGCGGCAGAAGAACCCCGGCGGGTGCGCGGTGGCCCCCCGGCGCCTCGCGCCCGCCCGCCGATTGCGCTCGCGGCGCTCGGCGCCGGGTTGCTGCTCGGGTACGGCCTCGAACTCTCGGTCACACTGCGCTCGGGGCCCGCAGAACTCGAGTCGTTTCTGCATGCGTTCGGCTTGGTGCCGCGGGAGGTCCTGGCCGGCCGCGTCTTCACCCTGGCGACGGCGATCTTCCTCCACGCCGACTCGTTCCACCTGCTCTCGAACCTCGTCTTCCTCGGGGCCTTCGGCTTCGAACTCGAGCCCCGCGTTGGGGCGCCTCGCTTCGCCGGCCTGTTCCTGGGCTGCGGGCTGGTGGCCGGGCTGATCCACGTGGCGACTTCGCCCGCCTCCTTCCTGCCCACCGTCGGCGCGAGCGGCGCGGTCTCCGGCGTCCTCGGGGCGTGGTGGCGGATGCGCCACGACCGCGGGCCGCTTCCCCGGCTGCTCGGCCGCATCCCGGCCCTGGTGTTGCTGGCCCTGTGGATCGGGGCTCAGGTGGCGGCAGGCCTCTCGGGAGGGGCGGGCGAGGCCGGCTGGGCCCACCTCGGTGGCTTCGCGGCCGGGCTGGCCGTGGCGCCGCGTCTACGCAGAGTGAGCCCGCGCACGCCCTGACGCGCCCCGGTGCCGGGATCGCCGGCTTTCTGCGCAGCGCATGCTCAAGTCTTCCCCCGAGTCGGCCGATTCCGGAAGCACCCCGTCCACCAGGAGGTCTTCATGAGCCGGTTCAATCGCGCGAACGGAGAAGCAGAATTCTCCATGCCCACCACGACGTCTGACGCCAGCGGTGCCCCCGAGGCCCTGACGGCTTTCATCGACCAGGGCTCCGAGTTCGAAGGCAAGCTGTCCTTCAAGAACACCGTCCGGATCGATGGCTGCTTCAAGGGGGAGATCTCCAGCGAGAACACCCTGATCGTCGGCGAGCCCGGCGTCGTGGACGCCACCATCCACTCGCGCCATGTGATCGTGAGCGGCGAAGTTGCTGGCGACATCGTGGCCAGCGAGCGTCTCGTGCTGCACAAGACCGCCCGGGTCCACGGCGACATCCAGACGCCCAAGCTCGTGGTCGAGGACGGCGCCGAGCTGGAGGGCAGCATCCGCATGGGCGCCAACGCGAGCGCCAAGGACAAGCCCACGAGCAACGGCCAGGTCAAGCCCCAGGGCGAGGCCGCGGCCGTCAACTAGGGCACGGCCGGCGGCTCCGCCGTCCGCTCGGCACGGCGGCCCGGACCAAGGGGTTCGGGTAGGCTCCCGCCCATGCAGGTCCGAGTCCTCTTGTTCGGCAGCGTCCGCGAGGCGCTGGGCGTGAAGGACCTCGACATCGAGCTCGAAACGGGCGCGACGGTCGGGGCACTGCGCGCGCTCCTGGCGGGCCGCCACGAGCTGTTTTCTCGCATTCGACTGCTGGCCGCCGTCAATCAGGAAACCGTCGACGACGCCCAGGCACTGGCCGAGGGCGACGAGGTCGCCTTCCTGCCGCCCGTCTCCGGCGGCATGGCGCGCTGCACGCTCCAGGACGATGCGCTCGACGTGCGCGAGGTCGAGGCCCGCGTCACGGGCGACGACGCGGGCGGCGTGGTGAGCTTTGTCGGCGCCGTGCGCAACCAGTCGAAGGGTCAGGACATCCGTCACCTCGAGTACGAGGCCTACCCCGGGATGGCCGAGCGCGAGATGGAGAAGATCTGCGACGAGGCCGCACGCCGCTGGCCCGACGCCCGCGTCGCCATGGCCCACCGCGTGGGCCACCTCGCCATCGGCGATCTCGCCGTGGTGGTGGCCGCGGCCGCACCGCATCGAGCCGAAGCCTTCGAAGCGTGCCGCTTCGCCATCGACACCCTCAAGGAGACCGTGCCGATCTGGAAGAAGGAGTTCAGCACCACGGGCGAGTCTTGGATCGAGGATCACCCGTGAGCCCGAAGCACGGCTCCGGGCCGGGGGAGGGCGGTCTGCACCGGCACGGCTCGGGGGGCCGGGAGGGCGGTCTGCACCGGCATCGCGGCGAAGCGCTCGCCGACGTCCCCACGGTCGTCGTGACCGTGAGCGACACGCGCACCCTTGAAACGGATACCGGTGGGGAGCTGGTGGTCGAGGCCCTCGAGAAGGCCGGCCATCGTGTCGCTGGCCGAACGATCGTCCGCGACGATGCCGCGGAGATCACCGCGGCCGTCCGCGAAGCGCTCTGCCAGGAGGGCGTGCGCGCCATCGTGGTCACGGGCGGCACCGGCGTGGCGCCGCGCGACGTCACGCCCGACGCCATCGAGCCCTTGCTCGAGCGCGTGCTCCCCGGCTTCGGCGAACTCTTCCGCATGCTCTCCTGGGAGGAAATCGGCTCGGCGGCGATCCTGTCCCGGGCCCTGGCCGGGCTCGCGGAGGGGCGGGTCGTGTTCGTGCTGCCGGGTTCGCGGGGTGCGCTCCGGCTAGCCCTCGAGAAGCTCATCCTTCCCGAGTTGGGGCACCTGGCGGCGGAAGCCACCAAGAGGCCGGCCGTCGAGGCGACCCATAAGCCCTGACGGGCGCCGGGCCAGGCATCTCAAGCTGCCTGCGACTTGCGCCGAAGTGAAGGGCATGGCTTTCCCTTTTCGCGCCCTGGGGCTCCTGACCCTGGCCTTCACGTTTGCCGCCCCGGCCCTGGCCGAGACCTTCGTCTGGGTGGACGAGAGCGGCACGACCCACCTCACCAGCGACCCTACGAAGGTCCCGGCAGCCCATCGGCGCTCGGTGGCGGGCGAGAACGTCGACCTCGGAACGCTCTGGCAGGGCGAGTGGCTTGGCCCCGAGCTCGCGCCGCTCATTCAGGATTCGAACCGCCCCGAGGCGCGCACGGCCCGGCTGCTGCGCGGTGCCGTCGACGACCTCCGCCAGGGGGAGACCTCCCGGGCCACGACGACCCTGCGCGGCATCCTCCAAGAGGAGCCGAACAATCCGACGGCGCTCTGGTACCTCGGCCTGCTCGAGCGGCAGCGAGGCCACTTCGAAACCGCGGCGGAGTATCTCCGTTCCTTCCTGACCCACGCGGGCAGTGACCTCGAGGCGTGGCGCGCGTCGGCACGCGAGCGTCTCGCGAGCCTCGAAGACGAGCGCGTGCTGCTCGAGAACGCATCGTCCCCCGCGGAGTTCAAGTCGGCATCGAGCGCACACTTCCGGGTTCGTTTCGATCGTGCCCTGGCCGCCGGCCGACCTGACTACCCCGAGACCGTTCTCCGCTACCTCGAGGAGGCCCACGGCCACCTCGTCCGGCAGTGGGGTGTGGTGCCGCGCGAACGCACGGGCGTCGTTCTCTACGGAAAGGCCGCCTACGTGCTGGCGCACTCGCACCGCTTCTCGTTCGACACCGTCGGCTTCTACGACGGCCGGATCCACGTCGTCTCGGCTGCCCACCCGGCCGGCGAGCTGCGCTCGCTGCTCTTTCACGAATACACCCACGCACTGTTTCGCGAGCAGACCGGCGGCGATCGGCCGTACTGGTTGAACGAGGGGCTCGCGGAGATCGCCGAGCGCACCTCGCGGCAGGAGGAGATCCTCTCGCGCGGCGAACGCATCCGCCTGCGCGATCGCATCCGTCGCGGCACGTGGATCCCGTTGCAACGCCTCTCGCCGAGCTTCGCCGGGCTCGAAGGCGACGACGCGCGCATGGCCTACACCGAAGCGACGGCCGCCGCGCTCTGGGTCCTCGACCGCACGGATAGCTGGGGCCGCGCGCGCCTGCTCGCTGCACTCGACCGCGGTGATGGCCAGGACCGCGCGCTGCGCGAGGTCGTCGGCCTCGACTTCGACGCCATGGAGCGGGCCTTGAAGGAGGCGATTCTCGCCGAGTTTCCGTCCACGGCCAAAGGCCGTTTCGATCGCTGAACCCGGCTCGGAACACGCTTCAACACTGTGGCGGAAGCCCTTGAATCGAAATCGGAATCGGCCCGTCGCTCAGGGCTCGTCGAGTTCGATCATCACGCGCTGCCCGCGGTCGAAGCCGTGGGCGCGGGCATAGCCGGCCGGTAGTTCGAGCACGGCATCGGCGGCGACGCGTGGGCTGTAGGTCTGCAGGTCCGCGTCCGGTGTCGCGGGCGGCGGCACGCGATGACTGATGTCGACGATCCGCCCGGCGTGCAGCCATAGGATGTCGATCGCGAAGTTCATGTCCTTCATCCAGTAGCCGAGGATTTCGGGCTCGGAGTGGATGAAGAGCATCCCGGTTCCGGGTTCGAGACTCGCGCGGCCCGAGAGGCCCTGCTCGCGGGTGGCCGACGTCCTCGCGACTTCGACGGCAAGGGTCTGGCCCTGGATGACGACGCGGCCGCGCGGGAGACCGCCGTCCTGGCCACCCCCGCAGGCGGCGAACGCCAAGGCCCCGGCCAGCACGAGCCGTGCGCGGGCGCTCATCGGATCTCGAATCCGACGAGCCCCTCAGCGGGCTCGTCGCGTGATTCCACGGCCGTGACGTGCGCGGCCGGGGGCCCCTGTGCACAGAAGGCTTCGGCCTCCGCCACCGCAGCGGGCTCGCCTTCGAAGACGGCCTCGACGCTGCCGTCCGGCTGATTGCACACCCAGCCGTCCACCCCGATTCGTTGGGCGGCGTCGCGCGTGCTCCAACGGAATGCCACGCCTTGGACGCGCCCGCGCACGACGATGTGCCGCCGCACCCGCGTGCTCACGAGCCCTCCGGAGCGAAGCGACGAGCACGCCGCCAGATGCCGTTCCACATGGCAGGCGTGAGCGTCCCGGTGTTCGTGTTCTGGCGCGAGGGGTGATAGCTCGACAACAGCGGGGGGCGGTCCGGCACGCGGTGCAGGCTCGCATGCCCGAACGGAAAGCTCGACAACGGCGCAACGCCCCACGTGCGGAGCACCGCGCGGTGGGCGATCTGCCCGAGCGCCACCACGAGCCGTGTTCGAGACAGAGCGGCCAGCTCGTCCCCGAGCCACGGGCGGCACGCATCCATCTCCGCGCCCACCGGCCGGTTGCCGGGCGGGACGCACTTCACGGCGTTCGCGATGTAGGCGCCCCGGAGCCGCTCGCCATCCCAAAGCCCGGCGCGGCCGAGGCTTCCGTAGAGCCATTCACCGGATGCGTCGCCCTGGAACGGACGCCCGGTGCGGTTGGCGCCGTGCATGCCGGGGGCGAGGCCCACGATCACGAGCCAGGCACGGGGGTCTCCGAAACCGGGGACGGGCTTGTTCCAGTAGGCCGGTTGGCGCTTGCGCGACTCGGCGAGGAAGCCCGCCAGCCGCGGGCAGCGGCGGCAGCGCGGGATCTTGCGCTCGATTTCTTTCAGGGCGGGGCGGGGCACGGTGGTCGATCTCTCTTCAGGGCAGGGCGGGCCACAGGGTTGGGCCTACAATGGGCCCACGCCGGGTGCGGGCCGGCTTCGCGAGGACCCATACCGCACGAGGAGGCTCCATGTCGATCGATCGCACGCCCGGCCCCGTCGACCCCGAGCTGCGCGCCGAAGCCCGCGCGCTGTTGGACGACGCCGTGGCCCTGCGCCGCCAGATCCACGAGCACCCGGAGCTGGGGCTCGAGAATCCGCGGACGCGGGATGCGATCGCCGAAGCCATCGGAGACCTCGACCTCGAGATCGAGCACAGCGTGAAGACGACCGGGATGGTGGCGCTGCTGCGCGGCGCGAAGCCGGGCCCGACGATCCTGCTGCGCGCGGACACCGACGCGCTGCCGATGCCCGAAGACACGGGCCTCTCCTTCGCCTCCAAGGAAGAGAACCGCATGCACGCCTGCGGTCACGACGCCCACGCGGCGATGCTGGCCGCGGGCGCGCGCCTGCTCGCCGGCCGCCGCAACGAGCTCGCCGGAAACGTGAAGATCATGTTCCAGCCCGGCGAAGAAGGCCTCGGCGGCGCCCGTGTGATGATGGAAGAGGGCCTGCTCGAAGGCGTGGATGCCGCCTTCGCGATCCACATCGACCCGACCGTGCCCGCCGGCGCCGTGGCCTCGCGCGCGGGCGCGTTGCTTGCCGCCGCCGATGCCTTCGTCATCGAGGTCGTGGGCAAGGGAGGCCATGCCTCCATGCCCCACCACACGATCGACCCGATCCCGGTGGCCTGCGAGATCGTGGGTGCGCTCCAGAGCCTGGTCACGAGACGTGTGGACGTCTTCGACCCGGCCGTGTTGTCGGTCACCCAGGTCAAGGCCGGCACCGCGTTCAACGTCGTGCCTGAACGCGTCCAGGTCATGGGCACGATCCGCAGCGTCTCGCAACGGACGCGCGACCGGGTGCGCGAAGGCCTGCATCGGGTGGTCGAGGGCGTGACGGCGGCCCACCAGACGAAGGGCGAGGTCCGGCTCTTCCCGGGCTATCCCGTGACCGAGAACGACGCTGGCTTCGTCGACTTCACCCGGAGTGTCGTGTCCGACCTCGTCGGCGAGGACCGCTGGATCGAGATGCCCGCGCCGATCATGGGCGCCGAGGATTTTTCCTACGTGCTCGACGAGTTCCCGGGCGCGATGGTCTTCCTCGGCGTTCGCCCCGACGACCACCCGCCGGCGCCGATCCACTCGAACCGCATGATCCTGAACGAGCAGGCCATGGCCACCGGGATCGCGCTGCACGCCGCCATCGCGCTTTCCTACCTCGGCTGAGTCGCCGGCTTGTTCCCGCGTCTGCTCCCGGCCGCTTCGGCACGCACCCTGTTCAACGTCGCCGATGCCCTGCGCCCTCCGGCGCCGGGCGAGGTCGGCTTCGATTGGGTGGCGGGCGTGGAGGCCGTGCTCGCCCGGCGCGGGCCGCCCTCGGCGAAACGTCTGCGCGCAGGATTGCGGCGCTTGGAGTGGGGGGCACGCCTGCGTGCGGGGCGGCCCTTCCATCAGCTGCCGCGAAGCGAGCGGGCCCTGCTGTTGAAGCGGACGGCGCAGCAGCGACCGTCGGAACACGGCTTCTGGCAGGCGCTGCTCGAGGAGGCCCGGCCCACCGTCCCCTCCGACAGGCATTACTCGCCGGGCGAGTAGACCTCGAAGTCGACGAGGTTTTCGCGCAGGTGTTCGCGCAGCCGGTCGACCACGCGTTTTTCGAGCTGACGCACGCGCTCGCGCGTCACACCGAACTCCTCGCCCAGTTGGGCGAGCGTCTTCGGCTCGTTGGCGAGCAGGCGTTCGTCCACGATCTGGCGTTCGCGTTCGTCGAGGGTCTCGACGAACTCCCCGACCTGTTCGAGGAAGACCTTGCGGATCTCGCCATCCGCGACGCGTTCCTCGGCGGAAGCCCCGCTGGAGGGGACGAAGTCGCCGAAGGTCGCGCCGCCGGTCTCGTCGCGGCGTGCGGGGGCCTCCATGGAGAGGTCGGATTGGCCGAGGCGCTGCTCCATGTCGACGACATCGGCCTCGCTGACGTCGAGCCGCTCGGCGATCCGCTTCGGCTCCACGGCGAAGCCCTCGGCTTCGAGGGCGCGCTTCTCCTTGTTGAGTCGGAAGAAGAGCTTGCGCTGGGCGCGGGTCGTCCCCAGCCGAACCATGCGGATGTTGTCGAGCAGGAACTTCAATACGTAGGCGCGGATCCAATAGGCCGCGTAGGTCGAGAGCTTGGTGCCGGCGTAGGGGTCGAAGCGTTCGACGGCCTGGACCAGGCCGACGTTGCCCTCCTGAATCAGGTCGAGGGCCTGGGTCCACGCGCGTCGGTACTGCATGGCGATCTTCACCACGAGCCGCAGGTTCGAGAGCACGAGCTTCTCGGCGGCGTCGCGGTCGCCGTGCTCTTGGTAGCGGACGGCGAGTTCGTGCTCCTCTTCGCGGGAGATCGGCGCGTGGTGGGCGAGCTCCGCGGTGTAGCGGGTGAACGCATCGACGGGGCCGACCGCGCTCGAGCTGGGGCCGGCGGGCTTGGGAAGGACGAACTCGCGCGCGGCCGGGAGCGTGACGGCCGAATCGCCATCGAGGTCTCCACTCGTGCCGTCGCTCGGCTCGTCCGCGTCGTCCGCGGCCTCGATGAGTTCCGCTTCCAGCGCGTCGGTCTCTTCGGGGGCGTCGGAGTCGGGCTCTTTGGCGTCTTTGGCGGGGCGTTCGGTCACGCGTGAAGCCTCGGGCCGGGCACGCGGGCAGAGTAGCAGAGCCCGGCAGCCCCGAACGACGAACGGGGCCGGCGAGCCCGGAGCGACGAACGGGGCCGGCGAGCCCGGAACGACGAACGGGGCCGGCGAGCCCGGAACGACGAACGGGGCCGGCGCAGCGAGCGCCGACCCCGTTCTGGAACCAAGCTGGCGAAGCCGAAGCTTCGCAAGCGGATCTACTTCTTCAGGCTCCGAACGAAGGCCACCACGTTCTCGAGGTCGGCGTCGGAGAGCGTCGCACCCCAGGGCGCCATCATCGGCGAGCCGCCGTAGGCGGCACCGCCGTTCTTGATGACGAGTGCGAGGTCGGCGTCCGTCCCCGGGGTGCCATCCTTGTCGGCGTCGAACTTGAAGTCGCCGATCGAGAAGTCACGCGGCTTCGGGTTCAGGGCGGCGCCGAGCGGGCCTTCCCCCTTGCCGGTCAAGCCGTGGCACGTGACGCAAAACATGACGTACTTGCCTTTGCCGACCGCCGCGTCTCCGGCGGTTGCATCGGGGGCGGCGAAGAATGCGCCGGCCGCGAGCGCGCCGAGCGCGAAGCGAGAAATGAAACGAAACATCGGATCTCCTTGAATCACCCCGGGGCGCCCGGGGAGGCCGAACCGTAGAGGCCGACCCATACCCTGTCAAACCACTCGGCGCGCCACCTGGGCTCGACCTCGAGCCCCGACACGCCGCGTCCCTGTGCGGGGCCTTGCCCCTTGCGTGTGGCTAGCGCGAACGGAAGTTTCGCAGGAACTCCACGAGCAATCGGACGCCGACGCCGGTGGCCCCGGCCGGTTGGCAGGGCGTCGTCTTCGAGGTCCAGGCCGTGGCTGCGATGTCGAGGTGCACCCACGGAGTTCCCTCCGTGAAGTGGGACAAAAAGGCAGCGGCGGTGATGGTGCCGCCCTCGCGGCCGCCGGTGTTCTTGATGTCCGCGATCCGGCTGCGGATCGCCTCACGGTGCTCTTCCCAGAGCGGCAGCTGCCACACGCGCTCGCCGCTCGATTCGCCGGCCTCCTTCACGCGCTCCACGAGCGCGTCATCGTTGCCCAGGGCCCCCGACGCCCAGGAGCCGAGAGCGATCACGGCGGCCCCGGTGAGGGTCGCCAGGTCGATCATGGCCGCCGGCTTGTACTCGGTCCGGCCAAAGTGCAGGGCGTCGGACAGTACGACGCGGCCTTCGGCGTCCGTATTCAGGATTTCGATCGTTTTTCCGGAGCTCGTCCGCACCACGTCCCCGGGCCGGTAGGCCGTGGAGCTGGGGAGGTTCTCGGCCGCCGGGATGATCCCCACCACGTGGAGGGGCAGGTCGAGCAGGGCGACGGCACGCATGGCCCCCACCACGGCCGCGGCGCCGGACATGTCGTGCTTCATCTCGTCCATGGCCGCCGAAGGCTTGATCGAGATGCCGCCCGAGTCGAAGGTGATGCCCTTGCCGACCAGGCAGACCGTGGGCCGGCCGCGGCCGCTCTTGGCCTTGCGGCCGTGCTCCATGATGATCAGCCGCGGCGGGCGCGAGCTGCCGGCGCCTACGGCCAGGATGCCGCCCATCTTCTTCTTCTTGAGCTCCGGGACGCCGAGAGCCCGGCAGCGTAGGCCCACCTCTCGGGCGACCTTCGCGGCCTCCCGGGCCAGGGCCGTCGGGGGGAGGTCGCCGCCGGGTTCGTTCGACAGGTCGCGGGCGACGTTCTGGGAGTCGGCGATGGTGACACCCCGACGCACGCCCTCGCGGGCGGCGGTGCGGGCCTTGGCGTCTTCGAAGAGCAGCGCGCACGATTTGGCCGGCGGGTCGCTCTTCTCGGTTCGGTAGCGCGTGAAGGTGTAGGCGCCGAGGACGGCGCCTTCAGCGAGGGCCTGGGCCACGTCGGGGGGCTGGATCCGGCGCGTTCGGGGCGCGAGGACGGCCACGCGCTTGGCGCTGCGCTTGGCGGCGCTGCGCACGGCCTGGCCGGCGGCGCGCCGCAGGGCTTCGCCGTCGAGCTTGCCTTCCTCACCGAGCCCGATGAGCAGGACGCGGCGCGCCGAGACCTTGCCGCCGCCATAGGCGAGGTGGGTCTGGCCGCGCTTGCCACGGAAGTCGCCCGCCGCGATGGCCGCGCTGAGGGCACCCGAAAGGGCACGGTCGAGAGCGGCGGCCCCGGTGGGCAGCTTCCAGCCCTTCTCCGGGAGCTGGAACACCGGCAGGGCCAGGAGATCCGCCGGGACCTCGCGCGCGGACTGAGCGACCACCGAAACCTTCATGCTGCCTCCTGAGGAGCGCCCGGGGAGCGCTCGGTTGAACCCGCGTTTGCGGTTCCCTAATTTGCTCGTCTCGCGAGGCCAGGGGTGAGAGCGGAGCTCCCCGGCACCCGCGAGTGCTTTGAGACGTGGGGGGGATTCCGTCTCGTGAGCCTCGATGTTCTGGACCTGGTTCTTCAGGCTTCTCTGATCGTGAAACTCGTGCTCGTCCTGTTGGTGATCTTCTCGGTCACCTCCTGGGCGTTGATCCTCTACAAGTGGCGCGAACTGCGGCGCGCGCAGCAGGATAGCGAGGCGTTCGTCGAGGTCTATCACGAAGGCTCCTTCGAGGCTTCCTATCAGGCCGCCCGGAGCCTCGAGGGCGCGCCGCTGGCCGCCATCTTCCTGGATGGATACGTCGAGCTGAATCGGCTGGCCAAGTATTCGAGCGGGCCCGGCCGGGTGCTCTCCCAGGCCCAGGTGACCGCGGTCTCGCGCCACGTCGACTGGGCGGCCTCGCGCGAGCTGCTCCACCTCGAGCGGGGCCTCTCCTTCCTCGCGACCACGGGCAGCGCCACGCCCTTCATCGGCCTGTTCGGCACCGTGGTGGGCATCATCGACGCGTTCACCGGCATCGCCGCCACGGGTTCGGCCAGCCTGGCCGTGGTGGCGCCGGGCATCGCCGAGGCGCTAATCGCGACGGCGGTGGGGCTGGTGGCCGCCATCCCGGCCACGATTTTCTACAACCACTTCGTGGGCCGGCTGCGGCACGTCTCGGCGGCGGTGGATCTGTTCGCGCCCGAGCTGTGCGGCGACCTCGAGCGGCACGCCGGCCCCGACTCGGCGCCGACTCCCGCCAAGACCCCCAAACTGGCCGGGGCCTAGCCGTGCCCGCCACGAGGCCGCTCGGCGACGCCCGGGCTGCGCAACCGCTCAGCGAGATCAACGTCACGCCGTTCGTGGACGTGATGTTGGTGCTGCTCGTGATCTTCATGATCACCGCGCCGATGATGCATCAGGGGATCGATATCGATCTGCCCGAGACCACGACTCAGCCGCTTCGCGTCCGCAACGAGCCGCTGATCCTCACCGTGCGCAAGGACGGCACGGTCTACCTGAACCGCACCGAGGTGCCGGCCGCAGAGCTCCAAGCGAAGCTCGAGGCGATCTTCGACGGGCAGGACGATCAGGAGATCTTCCTGCGCGCGGATGCCGCGGCGCCCTACGGCAAGGTCGCCCAGGCCATGGCCGCCGCGCGCGAGGCCGGCGCCAAGAAGCTCGGCATGGTGACCGAGCCCGAACGCCGGTGAAGCGCGCATCGTGCACGCCCGTGAAGCGCGCCCCGGGCGGCGCGGAGCCCGCGTGAGCGCTGCGACCTTCGACTGGGAGTCGGGCCGCCGGCGGGGGATGCGCCGCACTGTCCTGATTTCGGCCGTCGCCCACGGCGCGGTGGTCGCGGCCTTCGTTCTCGCGCCGACCCAGGGACCGGACCGCATCTCCTTGCCTTCGGTGGTGACCGTGAATCTCGTGGCCGCGCCGCCGGGCCCGGCCCCCGTGGCGCGCCCGCGGCCCCGACCCGCTCCGCCGGCGCCGCGCAAGATCGTCCTCCCGACCCGGCCCGAGCGCGTCGTCCCCGTGCCCACTCCCAAGGCCCCGCCGAAGGTGGAGGAGGATTACGACGAGCTGCTGAAGAAGCTCCGAGCCGACGCCGGCGAGCACCGACCCGACCCGCTCGAACGCACGCCGCCGCCCCCGGCTCCCAGCTACGAACCGGAGCCCCTTTCCACGCCCGCTCCGACGGCTGCGGCCAACCCGAGTGCGACCTCCGCCGGCGGCGGGCTGGGCCAACTGGCGCCGCCCGAGGTGGTGGCCTGGGTCCGGGATGCCCGCATCCACGTCCGCCGGGAGTGGGTCCTGGCGGCCGGATTTCGATTTCAGCAGCTCGAAACCCACGTCGACGTGGAACTCGACACGGACGGCAGTGTGCTCGGCGAGCCCAAGATCGTGCGCCGTTCGGGGAACCCCTGGTACGACGAGTCCGTCGTAAGAGCGATCGAGAAGTCGGACCCGCTGCCCGCGCCGCCCGAGGCGGGCCGCTGGCCCTTCGTGTTCCGGCCGGAGGACTATTGAACGTGCGATGGAATTTCCGGCGGGCCTTCATGGGCGCATGGCTGGCCGTGGGCCTCACGGGCTATGCCGCAGCGCAGGGCAGGCCCACCGTGGTGGTGACCGACCCCTCCGCGACGTCCTATCGCGTCGCCCTCCAGACCTTCGAGGACGCCGGCCCGCGGGTCGATGCCGCCCGGGTGAAGCGCCTGCGCGACAGCATGGCCGAGGCGCTCGAGTTCTCGGGCCTGTTCACCGTGATCGACCCGAAGGCCTTCCTGGGCTCGACCGAGACGGATTTCAACGCGCGGCTCGATTGTGGTGACTGGTCCCAGATCCGGGCCGATGCCCTCGTTCAGGGCGAGGTCCGGTCAGCGGGGGAGGGGCTCGCGGTCGAGTACCGGGTGATCGACGTGGCTCGGGCGTGCCGCAGCCTCCGCCGCCACCGCTATCGCGGGCGCAGCCGTGACGTCGTCACCGTGGGCCGACGTGTCGCCGACGACGTGGTCGCCGCCTTCACGGGCAAGCCCGGCGTGTCGAGCACCGAGATCGCGTTCGTCTCGAACCGGAGCGGAAAGCCCGAGATCGTCCTGATGGACGCCATGGGCGGCGGCGTTCGCGCCATCACCAAGGCCGGCTCCATCAACCAGTTCCCCTCCTGGCACCCTGAGGGCGAGGAGATCGTCTACACGTCCTACAAGGACGATGGTCGGCCGCACATCTTCGTCCTGGCGCGGGTCGGGCGCTCGGGCCGCATCCTGCGCGCCCTCGACCCGACGCAATCGCACTATCGGGCGGTCTTCGCCCCCGGCGGCCAGCAGCTCGCCATCGTCGGGACGGCGGGCGGCGCCTCGGAGATCTACTCGGCGCCGCGGAGCGGGCGCTCGCCCCGGCGGCTCACGAACAACCGCAGCATCGACATCTCGCCCAGCTGGTCGCCCGATGGCAGCGAGCTCGCCTTCGTGTCGGATCGCACGGGCTCGCCCCAGGTCTACGTGATGAAGGCGAACGGCTCCGGGGTGCGACGGCTCACGTTCAATGGGGGCTACAACGCGTCACCCGCCTGGTCGCCCGACGGGCGCTGGATCGTCTACGAGGCGCGTGTTGGCGGGCAATTCGACATCTGGCTCGTCGACCCCGCGGGTGACACGAACCTGCCCCTGGTCTCGCACCCGAGGAGCGACGAGGGCCCGAGCTGGTCGCCGGACAGTCGGATGGTCGTCTTCAGCTCGGCCCGCCGCGGGACCCACGACCTCTATCGCGTCGACATCTCGGGGAAGAATCTGCGGCGGATCACGCGCGGCGCCGGCGACGACAAGAGCCCCTCGTGGGGGCCCTATCCGCGCTGAGGCCCGCGCTGGTAGCGCGCCGGAGTCGGCGCGGTAGCCTTTTCCGGGGCCGGCTCCTGGAGCCGGAAGAAAATGGGGGGTTCAGATGCAACGAGGCACGACTCGACGGCCGGCGCTCGCCGGCGGGGCGGGGCGGGTGGCGCTTGGCGCGCTCAGCCTGGCTTTCCTGGCTGGGTGCGTGGGCACGGCCGATTTCCGCAAACTCGAGCGCCAGGTGCGCGCCATGCAGGCCACCGGGGCTGGCTCGACCGGAGCCGCCGGCGAGGTCGCCGATCTCGGGATCCGGCTCGACGAGATCGAGGAGAGGCTGAAAGACGTTCAGGGCTATCTCGAGCAGGTGGATCATCGCTCGAAGCGGGCCCTGGAAGAGGGCCAGGCCGCCCGGACGGACGCCGCGGAGTCGCGCGGCGACGCCGACACCGCCCGGCGGGACGCCGCCGAGGCGACGCGCCTACTGCAACAGCTCCGGGAAGAGCTCGCCACGGCAGCGCGAACCTCGTCTGCCGCCCCGCCGGCGGCGGCCGAGCCGACGATGACGATTGCCTCCGTCCCGGCTCCCACGCCGGCGCCGGAGCCCGCCCCGAGGCCGGCGACGGCTCCCCGGCGGGCCGCAACAGGCGCTGCGGGGGGCACAGGCGTGATCGAGGCCTATCGCTCGGCTTATGCTGCCTGGCGGAATGACGATACGGAAGCCTGCATTGACCAGTTCAGGCAGTTCTTGCAGACTAACGCGTCCTCGCCATTTGCCGACGACGCGGCATTTTGGATGGCGGACTGTTACTTCAAGCAAGGGGACTACAAGACGGCGATCCTGCGCTTCGACGACGTGGTCTCGAAGTACCCGTCGGGGAACAAGGCGGCCGACGCGCTCTATCGACAGGGCGAGGCGCTGCTCCGACTGGGCCCGGGCTACTCGAGGGCGGCAGGCAAGGCATTCGATCGCGTCCTCCGCGAGTATCCCGAGTCGGATCGCGCGGTGGAGGCCAGGCGGCAGTTGGAAATTCTCGGTACGGGCTAGTCACGGCGAGCCGGCGTACCGATGGAGATGAGAGGGAATGAGAAAGCGCGAACTCGACAAGTTTCGAAAGGCCCTGGCCCTTCAACGCGATCAGCTGGTGGGCCGCGCGCAGGCTGCTCTGTCCGGTGACATCCACCTCGACCCCGACGACTTCCCCGACGAGATCGACACGGCTTCGTCCGAGGTCGGCTTGGCGTTCATCGGTCGGCTGCGTGAACGCGAGCGCGGGCTGCTCGCGAAGATCAACGCGGCGCTCACGAAGATCGAGAACGGCGAGTACGGCGAGTGCGAGAACTGCGGCGAGGAGATCGGGCTGAAGCGCCTCGAGGCGCGGCCGGTCGCTCGGCTTTGCATTGAGTGCAAGTCGGAGCAGGAGAAGCTCGAACGCAGCATGGGCGGCTGAGCTGTCCTGATGCGCGGCCGGGTCGGGGATTCGTTCCCCCGGCGAATGGCTCGCCTTCCTACTCGCAGCCCCGTCCGGGATTCCTGGGCGGGGCTGCGCTTTATTTCGCCGGGGGAACGAATCCCCGGCCCGGCCTACTCGCCGGTTGGTGAGGTTCAGCCACCCATGTTGATTCTCGGGATCGAGAGTTCTTGTGACGAGATGGCGGCGTCCGTCGTTCGGGATGGGCGCGAGATCTTGTCTTCGGTGATTCATGCCCAGGCGGACGTGCATGCGCCCTATGGCGGGGTGGTGCCGGAGCTGGCTTCTCGGGACCACGTGCAGGCGGTGTCTGGGGTGGTGGCTCGCGCACTGGTCGAGGCGGGGGTCGAGGCTTCGGAGCTCGATGGGGTTGCGCTGACGGCGGGGCCGGGGTTGATCGGGTCGTTGCTGGTGGGGCTCTCGTTCGGGAAGGCGCTGGCGTTCCGGCTCGGCATCCCTCATGTCGGCGTTCATCATCTGGCGGGGCACCTGGCTTCGGCGCAGCTCGGCGATGCCGCCCTCGCCGCGCCGTTCATCGGGCTCGTGGTTTCGGGGGGGCACACAGCCCTCTATCGGATCGAGGCGGACTCGCCGCCCGTGTTGCTCGGGGAGACCCGGGACGACGCGGTGGGGGAGGCCTTCGACAAGGTTGCGAAGGTGCTGGGGCTCCCGTTTCCCGGCGGGCCGGCCTTGGCGGCCGCGGCAGAGCAGGGTGACGAGACCGCGATCACCTTTCCGCGGCCGATGCTCGATCGACCGGGCTTCGACTTCTCCTACAGCGGTCTGAAGACCGCCGTGGCCCTCGCGGCGGAGCGGCGCGCGCCGCTCGACGGGGCCGCGATTGCCGACATCTCCGCTTCGTTCCAAGCGGCCGCGACCGACGTGTTGGTGACGAAGGCGCGCCGGGCCCTGGCGGCCGAAGCGCTACCGCGGCTGGCCGTCGTCGGCGGCGTGGCTGCGAACCTCCGCTTGCGCGAACGCATGGCCGAGGCCGGCGCCGCCGATGGTTTCGAAGTCGTGTTCCCGCCGCTGTCACTCTGCACGGACAACGCCGCCATGATCGCCGCCGCCGGCGCGCAGGCCCTGGCTCGCGGCGAACGCCACGGGCTCGGCTTGGCCGCGTTCTCACGCGTCCCGCTCGGCGAGTCGCCTTGGGCCGACGGCGCCGGCAGGTGAGTGCTGCCGAAGTCCGCACGCTCCTCGAACGCCACGGGCTCGCCCCGAGCCGTGACCTCGGCCAGAACTTCCTGGTCGACCCAGACCTCGCCCGGGCGCTGGTGCGCGAGGCGGGTGTCGAGGCGGGCGATCGGGTGATCGAGGTGGGCGCGGGGCTCGGGATCCTCACGCGCGCGCTGGCCGAGGTGGCCGAGCGCGTGGTGAGCCTGGAGATCGACTCGGGCCTCGTGCGCCTGCTCGAGGCCGAAGCTGCGCTCCCGGGCAACGTGAGCCTGCGTCACGCCGACGCGCTTCAGACGGACTTCGCCGCATTGGCGGCCGAGCTCGATGGGCCGGCCCACCCGGTCCGCGTCGTGGCGAACCTGCCGTACTCGGTGGGTTCGGTCGTCCTCCGGCGGGTGCTCGACGTGCGTGATTCGCTCGCGGGCTGGGCCGTGATGCTTCAGAAAGAGGTGGCCGAGCGGATCGTCTCCGGGCCGGGTTCGCGCGACTATGGCTCGCTGTCCGTGCTCCACGCCTTGACGACCCGCGTCCAGCGGACGCGCGACCTCGCGCCGCGTTGCTTCTACCCGCCGCCGGGCGTGACGTCGGCCTTCCTGCGCATCGAGCCTCGCCGCGACAGTCCCCTCGAGGCAGGCGAACTCGTGCGAATCGAGCGCGTGGTGCGGGCCGCTTTCGGCCAGCGTCGCAAGACCCTGGTGAACGCGCTGCGCGGCGGCGGGCTCGTGCCTGCCCTCGAGCCCGATGCAATCCGCGCCGCTCTCGAAGAGCTGGGCCACGACCCGCGGGTGCGGGCGGAGCGCCTCTCGGCCGAGGATCACCTGGCCCTCGCACGCCGCCTGCAACCGGCCGCGCCCGGGGCCCGCTAGCCTTTCGGTCGTGGACACGAGCGAGATCCTCGACCGCCTGGTGGAGCTGGCCCAGGAGGCCGGCATCGACGTGCGCGTGCTCGGGCATGGGGGCTCGGACGTGTCGCCCGAGAGTGCTGTCGTGAAGGTCCGGGGCGAGGTCTGGGTGGTCTTGGCCGCGGCTGACCTTCCCGAGCAGCGGATCAACGTTCTGGCCGGCGCCCTGCGCGAACATGCCGGCGAGTTGCTGCAAGGGCGCTATCTGCCGCCCGCCCTGCGCGACCTGCTCGACCCGAACTGAGGCCCCGTCAGACACCTGACCGACCGGTCAGGTCCGGCTTGCACGACCCCGCGCGTTCGGTCTACCCTTTGGGTGTCGAGCGGTCTCGCACGGTGCGAACTTCATCGACATCAACGACTGGCCCGGATGCTCCCTCTCATCCGGCGAACGAAAGCGACGCCCGAACCTGCAAGAGCAAAGCTCGGATCCTCACGGACCGAGACGGAGGCTCCGACAGGTGGGATGGCCGGCCCCGCAACGCAGCGGGCGTCGACCCACCGACCGCGCCTCCGGTGTCACACCGGCAGGCGCGTTTTTGTTTGCGGCACGAGTGAGAGATGGCAGACGGGCCGACGGAGGCCCTGCATGTCGACCGTCACCGCCGAAGCGGCGCGAGAGCATCGCGTCACGATCCGAACCCTGGCCAGCCGCAAGCGCAAGGCCAAGCCGTTCACGATGCTGACGGCCTACGACTACACGTTCGCCCGCCTGTTCGACGAGGCAGGGATCGACGTCTTGCTCGTGGGAGATTCGCTCGGGAACGTCGTGCAGGGCGAAGCCACGACCCTGCCGGTGACCCTCGACGAGGTCGTCTACCACACGCGCATGGTCTCGCGCGGCGTGCGCCGCTCGCTGCTGGTGGGCGACATGCCCTTCGGGAGCTACCAGGTCAGCCCTGAGGACGCGGTCCGCAGCGCCATCCGGCTCGTGAAGGAGGGCGGCGCCCACGCCGTGAAGCTCGAAGGCGGAAAGCACGTGGCCGCGGCCATCGAGCGCATCGTCGCCGCCGAGATCCCCGTCATGGGCCACGTCGGCCTGACGCCCCAGGCGGTCCACCGCATGGGCGGGTTCCGGGTCCAGGGCCGGGGCGAGGCGCGCGAGCGCGTCCTGGCCGATGCCCGGGCCGTCGAGGCCGCCGGCGCCTTCGCCGTGGTGCTCGAAGGCGTGCCCGTCGACCTGGCCCACGAGATCACGGCCGCCTTGTCGATCCCGACGATCGGCATCGGCGCGGGCCGCGGCTGCGATGCCCAGGTGCTCGTCATGCACGACATGCTCGGGCTCTCGGACTGGACGCCGAGCTTCGTCAAGCAGTACGCGAACCTCGGCGCACTGGCTTCCCAGGCCGCGCGCGCCTTCGCCGACGACGTCGTGAACGGGAAGTTCCCCGGCGACGAGCATGGCTACGAGTAAGCCGTGGAGTTGATCCGCTCCGTCGCCGAGGCCCAGGCCCGCTCCGACGCGCTGCGCGCGCAGGGGCAGCGGGTGGCCGTCGTGCCCACCATGGGGTGCCTGCACGCGGGTCACTTGAGCCTGGTGGAGGTCGCGCGGCGCCACGCCGACGTGGTGTGGCTCACGATCTTCGTGAACCCCACCCAGTTCGGTCCGGGCGAAGACTTCGAGCGCTACCCGCGGACCACGGAGGCCGACCTCGATGCCTGCCGCGAGGCGGGCGTCGATGCCGTCTTCCTCCCGCCCGTCGAGGAGATGTACCCGGCGGGCGCCCAGACCTCGGTGGACGTGTCGGACCTCACGCGGCCGCTCTGCGGCAAGGATCGTCCGGGCCACTTCCAGGGCGTCACGACCGTGGTGACGAAGCTCTTCCTCGCGACGAAGCCCACCGTGGCGGTCTTCGGCGAGAAGGATTTCCAACAGCTGGCCGTGATCCGGCGCATGGTGCGCGACCTGCACTTCGACGTGCAGGTCGTGGGCGGCGCCATCGCCCGCGAGAGCGACGGCGTCGCGATGTCGAGCCGCAACCGCCTGCTCGACCCGGCGACCCGCCGCGAAGCACGCGTGCTCTCTCTCGCCCTCGAGGCCGCCGAGCGCGCCGTGGCCGCCGGCGAACGGCGCCACGCGGCGCTCCTCCACCTCGTGACGCTCGAACTCGAGAAGGCGCCCCACGGCCAGCTCGACTACGCCGAGCTGCGCGACCCCGAAAGCCTCGAACCCGCCCCGGCGGAGCTCGTGGCCCCGACGCTTCTCGCGCTTGCCGTCCGCTTCGAAGCGGGTGGTGGCGCCGTCCGTTTGATCGACAACCGGCTCCTCAACCCCCATCCGTCTCCGGAGGCTCCCCCGTGCTCCTGACCCTGATGAAGTCGAAGCTCCACCGAGCGACCGTCACCGAAGCCAACATCGAGTACGAAGGCTCGGTCTCGATCGACCCGATCTTGATGCGGGCTGCAGAGATCCAGGAATACGAGAAGGTCGCCGTGTGGAACTGCACCAACGGCTCGCGCCTCGAGACCTACGCCATCCTCGGCGAGGAGGGCACGGGCGAGATCTGCGTGAACGGCGCAGCGGCGCACCTCTGCAAGCCCGGCGACCTGGTGATCATCGCCACCTGGGCCCAGATGACGCCCGAGGAGGCCAGCACGTTCGAAGCGAAGCGCGTCTTCCTCGACCCTCGGAACGGGATCAAGGAAGAGATCTCGGCTTACTGACCCGAGACATCGGACCTGGAGTGACAGGCCAGTTCCAATTCCGCCCAAAGCGGCGGCTGCTAGCCTTGGCCCGCCATGGCCTCCAAGGACAAGGACGACGGGTTCAAGCGGATCGCCACCAACCGGCGGGCGCGCTTCGACTACGAGCTGCTCGAGCGGTTCGAGGCGGGGATCGTCTTGCTCGGCCCTGAGGTGAAGTCGCTGCGGGCGGGGAAGGCCAGCCTCGTCGACGCCTTTGGCATGGTTCGCAAGGGCGAGCTCTGGCTCATGAACGCCCACATCAGCCCCTACGAACAGGCGGGTCGCGAGAACTCCGAGGCGAAGCGCCCGCGCAAGCTCCTGATGAAGCGCGTCGAGATCGGGCGACTCGGCGGGAAGATCGCCGAGAAGGGCCTGACGCTCGTGTGCGTGTCGCTCTACTGGAAGGACGGCCGCGCCAAGTGCGAGCTGGCCCTGGCCCGCGGCAAGCGTCACCACGACAAGCGGCACACGATCCGGGAGCGCGATGAGAAGCGCGAGATCGATCGCGCCATGAAGGGCGGGCGCGGGCGGTGAGTCTTCGGCCTCGAGCCTGGCTCGCGACAGGCCTCGCGGCCTGCACGGGTTGCCTGGGCTCGCCGGTGGACCGACGATCCACCACCGCCTGGGGCGACTACCACCCCGATCGTCGCGACTACGCCGCCTTCCGCGCGGCCTACCCCGGAACCCTCGAGCCGAACTATCTCCCCTTCATGGTGCACCGCGTGCCGCTCGGGGGCGCCGACCCGGGCGTGATGGTCTTCTGCCGCTGGGCGCCCGAGCGCTTCCCACTCGCGATCTACATCGAGACGCCCGAGATCCCCGTCGAACTGCAGGACGAGTTCCACCCGAAGCCGCCGGCTCACTATGTGACGGCCGTGCGTTCTGCCCTCGAAACCTGGGAGCGTAACCTCGAGGGCCTCGTGCGCTTCCGCTATGTCGATTCCGCCCGCGAGGCCGATGTCCACGTGGAGTTGCTCGGCGAGGTGGGCCCGGCTCCCGAATCCGACGTGCGCGTGCTCGGTGCGACGCCCCTCGGCGGCGCGTGCCGCGTGCGCCGCGGTGACGGCTCGAGCCTTTCGAGCTTCGACCCCGATGCCGAACGCCTGTTGGCCGACTTCGAGGTGTCGAGCTTCCGCGTCTTCGTGGCCGACGACACCGGGCTCCTGGAGCCCGACCAGGTCGAGCGGCTCGCGCTCCACGAGGTCGGTCACGTGCTGGGGATGAGTCGGCACAGCCCGATCCCCGGCGACCTGATGTTCGAGGTCGCGCGCGACCGGCCGCTCGGGGAAGCGCTTTCGAACGAGGACGTGAACTCGTTCCTCTCGCTCTACCGGATGCCGCGGGGGACGATCTTCGTGAGCTTGGCCCAGACGGGAAGCGCCGAGCGAACCCCCGCGCCGTCGGGGCCTGCGGGCGCAAAGCCCATGCTCTCCCCCGCACCCCACGTCGACGCGCGGCTCGGTTTCGAGATCCTGTTGCCGACGCATTGGACGCGGATCGAGACGTCCCATGGCGTCATCGCCGTGAACGGCCTCGCCTGGGACTACGATGCCTCGTTCCAGGTGATCGTGCGCCGCTACCCGACCATCGAAAGCTATCTGCAACGCTATGCCGGCGCGTACCTCGCGCGGGGCGAACTCGTGGAGCAGGAAGAACGCGAGCTCGACGGCCGGAAGAGCCTGCGTTGGGTCGTGCGCGATCGTCTGCCGGGTGTCACCGAGCAGCTCGACTTCCAAGAAACCGGGGATGGGCGGCTCGCCGTGGTGATCGCGGATTGCGCGAGCGACGTCTACGAGGCCTACCGTCCCTGGTTCGACGCGTCGGCTGCGACGCTCGATTTCCGCGCCGCGGGTGGCACGCCCGACACGGGAAGGTAGGGCGTTGCGGATCGGCGTCGTCAGCGACACGCACAACCATCTGCCGAACGTGGCGCGTATCGTCGCACTGTTTCGCGAGGCGAGGGTCGAGCGCGTCATCCACACCGGCGACATCACGCAGCCGAAGACGCTCGACGCCTTCGCGGCCCTCGATGTGCCGCTCGTCGCGGTCTACGGCAACAACGATGCGGAGCGCTCAGGGCTCGAAGCCGCCGCGAGCCGCCACGGCATGGAGCTTTGCGAACCGCCTCTGGAACTCCACTGGGCCGGGCGCTGCATCCTCGTCGTTCACGATCCGCTCGAGCTCGACCTCCATCTGGCGAGGCACCACGACGTGGCGCTCCATGGGCACGACCATCAGCATGTCGTCGACCAGCGGGGCGAGACCCTCGTCTTCAACCCAGGCGAGTGCGCGGGCCACATGCCAGGCCGCAACGCGGTCGGCGTTCTCGACCTCGCGCGACTCGAGGCCGAGCTACTTCGCTTCTGAACGGGCCATCGTGTCGGCAACGCGTCGGCAGGTGGGGAGCAGCAGCGGCGGCGGCGCGATGGGGCTGCGAAGCCGGCCGGAACGCGGCGGCCCCCCGGGGCATCCGGTATACTGCCGGGTCGGCATTTCGGCCCGGCGGCCGGAGGGTTTGCCGGCATGGTTGGATTTCCGGAGCAGGATCCGAATGGACGCGTTGCGACGCCTGCGAGCTGCCTTCGACGCGGCCCAGTTCCGCGAGAGCGGCCACGATCTGGTCGACCAGCTCGCGGACTATCTCGATGCCACGCTGTCGGGCCGCATGCCCACGGTGCTTCCCGCCTGTGAGCCCGACGATCAACTCGCCGCGACCCCCATGTTCGGCGAAGAGCCCGGCTCCATGGTGAAGGAGGTCGCCGAAGACCTGCTGCGCCGCGGCTTTCATCTCCATCATCCGCGGACCATGGGGCACCAGGATGGCCTGCCCATCCCCGCCGCCGCCCTTGCCGGTTTCCTGACGTCGCTGATGAACAACGACCCGTCCGTCTACGAGACGGGCCCCGCCGTCGTGCCCATCGAAGTCCGGGTGCTGCGGTGGATGAGCGACGAGATCGGCCTGCCCCAGGGCGCGGGCGGCGTCATCACCAACGGCGGCTCGCTCGGCAACCTCACCGCGCTGCTGGCCGCGCGTCAGGCAAGGGCCGGCTTCGACCTGTGGAGCCGCGGGCAATCCTCGGGTGAGGATCTCTGCCTGCTCGTCTCGGAACAGGCTCACTACTGCGTGTCGCGCGCGGTGCGGATCATGGGCTGGGGCGATGAGGGGATCGTGAAGGTTCCCGTCGATGCGAACAAGCGCCTCGAAGTCGCGGCCCTGCCCGCGGCGCTCGAAGAGGCGAAGGCCCGTGGCCGCCGCCCGATCGTCGTCGTCGGAAGCGCCTGCACGACCGCCACCGGAAGCTACGACCCCCTCGACGCCATCGCCGACTTCGCCGAGGCCCACGGGCTCTGGTTCCACGTCGATGCGGCCCACGGCGGCAGCGTCGTCCTCTCGCCCGAGTATCGCGACCGCGCGGCCGGGCTCGAGCGCGCCGACTCCATCGTCTGGGATTGCCACAAGATGATGATGATGCCGGCCCTGCTGACGGCCGTGCTCTTCCGCGACGGACGCAGCTCGTACGAGACCTTCCGCCAGGAGGCGACCTACCTCTTCGAGGAGCGGCCCGACGAGGAGTGGTACAACCCGGGGAACCGCACCGTGGAGTGCACCCGGCCGGGCTCGGCCGTGCTGCTCTATATGGCCCTGCGGGTCCATGGCGTGGGCGTCTTCCGCGACTACGTGACACGCTGCTTCGACGTGGCTCGCATGCTCGCCGCCAAGGTCGAAGCCGCAGAGGATTTCGAGCTGCACATGCAACCGGACGCGAACATCGTGTGCTTCCGCTTCCGCCGCGAAGGCGCGGCGGGCGACGGCCTGCACGAGCACGCGCGCCGGGTCATCCTGGAGAGCGGGCGCTACTACCTGACATCGGTCCAACTCGACGGCAAGAACTGGCTACGCTGTTCGCTCCAGAATCCGTTCACGGACGAGCCGGAGATCGAGGGGCTCCTGGAAACCATCCGGACCGAGATCCGGGCAGCGGAGGAGACGGGCGCGCGCTGACCAGGCGGCGCCCCGACGCAACGCGAACCATGCTCTACCGGATCGGACGATCGTTCTTCAACCGGTACCCGCGGCTCATGACCGGCCTCGTCGGGGCGGTCGCGAAGCGCGTGCCGCTGTCGGTGCGTCACGGCAAGGAGTTCCGCGAGACGCGGCGGCTGCTCGAGCGCAGCCAGTGGTGGAGCCGCGCACGCCACGAGGCCTACCAACTCGAGCAACTCCAGAAGACCGTGGCCCAGGCCTTCGAAGTCAGCCCGTTCTACCGCGGGCTCTATGGCCGCGCCGGCGTGCGGCCCGAAGACCTCCAGACCCTCGACGACATCCGGCGCTTCCCGACCATCACCAAGGACGACCTTCGCTCGCACCTCGAGGGCATGATCAACCCCGCGGTGGACCGGCGGAGCCTGATCGAGTTCTGCACGGGCGGCACCACGGGCCCGGGCGTGGTGATCCCGTTCGAGGAGTCGTACCGCAACCGTTCGCGGGCCTTCATGTGGCACCTGTGGGAGAACGTCGGCTACCAGCCGCACATGCCGGCGGCGATCCTCCAGCACCGCGAGTGCCCGCCCGAGGTGAACGATGGCATCTGGTACGAGGACAAGCCGTCGAACGCCTTGGTTCTCTCCGCCCACCGCCTCTCCGCCAAGACCATCGACCGCTACGTCGAAGCCCTGCGCGAGCACCGGCCGCGGGTGCTGATCGCCTACCCCTCCCTCGCGTATCTCTTCTCGAGCTACCTGAAGGAGATTGGCTTCGATGAGAAGCTCTTCGACCTGGTGATCCTGGGCTCGGAAACGCTCTACGAGTTCCAGCGCAAGTCGCTGGAGGAAGTCTTCCAGGCGACCGTCCGGATCCACTATGGCCACATCGAGTCGTGCACGCTCTTCGGCTACTGCGAGCACTCGAACGTCTATCACGTCCAGACGGAATACGGCTTCACCGAGCTGTTGAACGACGACGGCACGCCGGCGGCGGAAGGGGAGGCGGGCGAGGTCGTCGCCACGAACTTCGGGAACCGTGCCTTGCCCCTCGTGCGCTATCGCACCGGCGACCTCGCGCAGCCGGCGGCGGGCACGTGCGAGTGCGGGCGCCAATACCCGCTCGTCGAGCAGATCATCGGCCGCAAGGGCGACTTCATTCGCACGCCGTCGGGCGCTACCCACTCACCGATCCTGATCGAGTTCCTCATGGACCGCGTTCTGCTCGATGGCCGCGACCGCTTCGCCGACCTCCAGATCGTCCAGACCCAGATCGACGAGATCCTCGTGCGGGTCGTCCCGGGCCACGACTACCACCCCGAGGATGTCGAGAACTTCTGCCGCCTGCTCAGCCGCGAACTCGACGACGAGATCGCCGTCAGCCAGGAGACGGTGGCCGAGATCCCTCGGACCGACCGGCAGAAGAAGAGCTTGGTGGTTTCCAGGCTCGACGGCCCCTGACCCGCACCGTTACCTTTCACGGGTGTGCCACTCCCGCGGTTACCTTTCACGGGTGTGACACTCATCACGGACCTGCGGACACTCAAGGGACACATTCCCAGTGGTTCCGGGGGCCCTGTTCGGGCCACTGACCCCGGCCGAGAAAGAGGATGAAGATGAAATCCGTGCGGACGGCGATGTATGTGGGCGCGGCGGCGCTGTTGATCGCGATCTACCCCTGGGGCGCTCAAGGCTTCGAGGGCTACTACACCGGGCTGCGCTTCCTGATCTGCGGGATCTGCATCTTCACCGCCTACGTCTCCCTCCGCGAGCGCTCGGCGCTGGCCTTCCCCTTCCTGCTCGTGGGCCTGATCTTCAACCCCTTCGTGCCAGCCCACGCGAACCGCGAGTTCTGGATCGCAGCGGACGTGATCGTGGCGGGCGGCTTCCTGGCGACGACCCACTTGGCGTTGCGTTTCGACGCGGCGAAAGCTGCGACCTTCCCGCTGATCGAGCCGATCGAGCCGAGCGAGGCGATCGAGCAGACGGGCGGACCCGAGGTCGAGACCGTGGAGATTTCGTCCTAGAAGGCTTGGACGTTTCCTCCCAGCGCAGCTGACCCGCCGTCCCCGGCGGGGGCGGGCATTTTTTTCGATAAACCGCGTTCGCGCCTGCGTGTCGCCTGCCGGTCCCGCGTCTGGATCGGCACGTTCCTCCCTTGTTGTGTGTGTCGTGATCCCGATCACCCGGGACACCCCCCGACTCCGCGATGAGCCATGACACGTCCGTCGCCCCTGGCGGCCGTCACGTCGGGTTGGAACATGAAACGCTTGCTTGCCACGCGCTCCCCTGGGCACGCGATTGCCCTCGTTCTGCTTGCTCTCTCGGTCTCGGCTCCGGCTGAGGCGGGATTGCGCTTCTATCAGCTCCGCTGGGTCCCCCAAGGCGAGGTGGTCGCCGACGGGTATGACATCCACACCAGTTCGGGCGGCTCGGCATTCACTGCCCTCGACATCGGCTCCTTGGAGATCAAGGCCGATGGGGCAACGTCGTTCCTCATGCCCCTGAACGACGACCGCAGCTACGAGATCGCGGTCAGTGCCTACATCTGGGATGGGGACGAGAAGCTCTCCTCCCCCTTCTCCAACGTGCTCGACGTGGAGCCTCTCCCGACACCGGATTGCTTCGTCGACGCCGACTGCGGGGATGGGGACGCCTGCAATGGCGCCGAGGTCTGCGAGGCCGGCAGTTGCGTCGAGGGTTCGGCCCTCGTGTGCGCCGACCCGGGCCCGTGCCAGGCTGCGGTCTGCGATGGGGAGTTCGGCTGCATGATCGTCGACGACCCGTTCGACCCCGCCTGCGAGCCGGAACCCGAACCCGAGCCTGAGCCCGAGCCTGAGCCCGAGCCGGAGCCCGAGCCGGAACCCGAGCCTGAGCCCGAGCCGGAGCCCGAGCCCGAGCCGGAGCCCGAAGGTGACCCCGAATCCGACGTGTTCGACGTGTCGCTGGACCTCGATGGCCAGCGAGGCTGAGCTTTAACGGCAACTTCTCGATCTCGATCTGGTTCAAGCCGCTTGCCTTGGATCGGCGGGTGACGCTGGTCGGCATCTTCGCGCCCGGCGCGAACCCCAACCTCAACCGGATCGAGGTCGAACTACGGGGCGACCGGTCGGGCAACCCTCTCCACGTCCAGACGTGGAGCCACACCGGCGTGACCCAGCAATCCGCGGAGTACGCCGACCAGTTCGCGGTGGGCGAGTGGAGCCACGTGCTGCTGACTCACAAGGCCGACGGCACGCAGCTGAAGGTCCACGTCGACGGCGTCCGGCTCACCGGCTCGAACGTGACCGATGGTTCGGGCTTCATGAGGAACCGGGACCGCGAGATCGTGATCGGTGCCGACTCCACGCGTTTGGCGCGGCTCTTCGAGGGTCGGATCGGCCACGTCGCCTTGTGGGGCCGCAGGCTCGGCAGCAGGCAGGCTCGAGACATCTATGAGCACGGCCACGACGCCGACCTGCGCGAGGTGTTCGGGTCCCGCTACAAGCCCAACCGGCTCAGGCACTACTGGCGCCTCGGTGAGGACCTGGGCCAGATCGGTGCGGACTGGATTCTCAGTAATCCCGTCGACCTCGATCAGCTGATCGGTCTCGACGAGACGGACGTCGTGGACGACGCGCCGTAGTCTCGGGCTGATCCAAGCCCACAAGGACTGAAAGCCGGCCCGCCCCATTTCGATGAGGCGGGCCGGCGGCGTTTGGGCGTCGTGTGCCGCGGCCTCGCTATCCTCCGCGGCCCATGGACGGCCTCTGGCACTTCGTATGGCTCGGCGCTCTGGCGGGCCTCGATGGATGGCTGCTCGCTACGGGCCGGCGTGGCGGGGTGGCTTTGTTCTATGGTTGGCGACCTGGCCCTTAGCGATCTCCCTCGATCAGCTGCCGGCCAACGCGCCGGCCGCCGAAGACGCGCGCCTGTTCCTCTGGGATCTCTGGTGGGTGAAGACCGCACTGCTGGCCGGCGAGAGCCCGCTGCGTACGGATCTGCTCTTCGCGCCTCACGGGACGGCGCTCGTGTTCCATGGCCTGGCGCTGCCCCAGGCACTCGCGACCCTGCCGCTGCAAGCCCTGCGGCCCGGGCTCGAAGGGCTGACCCTCGCGTACGGCGCGGTCGTCCTCGGCTCGTTCGCACTCGCTGGGTTTGCTGCCCATCGCCTTGCGTTGCGCGTGGTCGGCGACCCGGGCGGTGCATTCTTCTGTGGGGTCGCCTTCACGCTCCAGAGTCTTCACTTCGCGAGCACGGTGCGCTTCCACGCCCTGGCGATCGAGTGGCTGCCGATCGTCGTGTTGGCTCTGTTGCGGGTGCTCGAGGGCGGCCGCGCACGCGACGGCCTCTGGCTCGGAGTGGCCTTCGTGGGCGCGTTCTACGCATCGGTCGAGTACGCCTACTTCCTCGTGTTGTTCGGGCTCGTGTTGGTGGGCTTCCAGCTCGTGAGCCGACGGGAGCGTGCCGCGGCCCACGGCTTCTGGTGGCGTGCGGCGCTGGCGGGCGGCGGCGCGGTGGCCCTCGGCACCGCGCCCTTCTGGTGGGTCTTCTTCCAGGAAATCCAGCTCACGGCGAGCCCCGTCGGTTCCCACGTCCGCAAGCTCGCGCCCGACGTGTTGGATCTGGTCGTCCCCTACCCGGGGCACAGCCTCTTCGCGGCGCCGATCGATGCGCTGCGCGCGAGCCTGAACCTGTGGGCGGTCCCGACCGCGGTCTTCATGAGTTGGACGCTCCTCGGTCTCGCGGCTGCGGGCACGGTGCGGGCGTGGCGGCATCGCTCGGGCGAGATCCTCGTGTGGGCGGCGATCGCGCTCGGGTTCACCGCCGTGATGCTCGGGCCCGAGGTGCGACTCCTCGGGAACGGGACGGGAATCCCCGGCCCCTACGCGCTGCTCGAACGCGTGCTGCCGTTCTTCGAGCAGGCTCGTATGCCCATGCGCTTCGGCGCCGTCGCGCAGCTCGGCCTCGGGCTGTTGGCGGCGTACGGGTTGGCGGGGTTGACGGGCCGCCTCGCGCCCGAGCGTCGCGGTGGGGCGGTCGCTGCGGCGGTCGGCCTCGTCGCGTTCGAAGCGTTGCACCTGCCTCTGGCCATGGCCCCCCCCGTCGTCCCCGAGGCCTACTATCGCGTGGCGTCGGCTTCCGCCCCGCGCGAGACCGTGCTGCTCGACTGGCCCATGGGCGTGGGCGAGTTCGCCGAGATCGAGGGCCTGAACCAGATCGTCCACGGCCAGAGACTCGTGCAAGACCTCCCGCTCTTTCTGCCTCGCGCCGCCGTGGAGACGCGTCGCACCGCACACGGTCGGGAGCTCCGGAACTTCATCCGCACGATCTTCGCTTCGGCTCGTCTCGAGAAGGCGAGCGGGGATGCCCGGGAGCGCCTCATCCGGGGTGCGAACCAGAGCCGGCGCGCCCTCGGCTTGCGCCACGTCGTGCTGCGCCGCCACGAACTCCAACCCGACGACTACCGCCGCAGTCGCGATCAGCTGAGGCTCCTCGGCCCGAGCGAGACCTTCGAGGACGAGGACGCCTTCTGGGCCGTCTTCGCGCCCTAGCGGCAGCCGACCGGCAGCGTCGCTCGTGGGGGTTGCTTGAAAGGGGAGGGTGCCTACTCTGTGGGCCTCCTTCGAGGAGAAGGGGGCGACTTGGTTTCGACGGGTGGTCGAAGCTCGGAGCTGCGTGTCGAGGACGTCGGTCACCTCGTTAATCATCTGGCACTGTTGGTAACTTATACTTGCCGACGATAACTACGCACTCGCTGCCTAGCTAAACCCTGGGCTAGCGACGGCCGTCCGTGACGCTTCCTAGCGGGTCACGGCCGTCATCAGGAAGCTGGCACCCCGCCGCTGTGCTTCGCCGGCCCCGGAGCCTGGCACCGCCGAGATTGATCCGAGGCTACGCACGTAGACGCTGTGAGTAGAACTCATTCGGACGCGGGTTCGATTCCCGCCGCCTCCACCATAAGTGCCTGATCTTCCTGGGACGATCGTTCCCTGACACAAACCGCAGCCGCAGGCCACACAGGAGTGGCGAGGGCTGCGGAATGCCCAGCACTCGCCGTCGTGAACGTGCGCGGATGGGGTCGATCCGGAGGTCGACCCGCAGCCAGGGAGCCGGGAGATGCGCAACACATCGTGGAAGCCGGCGGTCGCGGCGCTGCTCGGGTCGGCTGCGATCCTCTGCGCCGGGGCGGCCGACGCGCTCACGATCACGCTCGGAGACGCCAGCAACAACGAATCGATCCCCGGGCCCGGCAACGACGAGCTCCTGTCCCGCGTTCCCGGCGTGACGACCATCAACTTCGACGATCCCCTGCCCGCCGGAGTGAGCCTGAGCGGCGACTACCAGATCGTGATGGGCGACTTGGCCGGGGACTCCTACGCCGCGGCGCCCCAGAACCCCTTCGGCGAGGGCGGGCTCGGCAACGACGACGCCTCGCTGTACCTGTCGGTTCCAGACGATGCGCCGGGCTCCGCCATCATCGATCTGCCCGGCTCCTTCCTCTACTACGGCCTGTGGTGGGGGTCGATCGACCGGCAAGACCTCTTCGGGCAGGAGATCAAGTTCTTCTCGAACGG